>NZ_JBPKJP010000016.1:0-53905 GCF_051217035.1 Lysobacter sp. 1R34A | reverse complement strand
ACCCACGACGACGGGGCCAGCGTCGACTACGCCGAGGCCGACCTGATCCTGGTGGCGGTGTCGCGGGCCGGCAAGACCCCGACCTGCGTTTATCTGGCACTGCATTACGGGGTGCGCGCGGCGGCTTTACGGCTGCGCGAGCTCGACGGCGTCGATGCGGCCTTGTGCGAGTCCTTGCCGGTCGAGGCGAGCACCCTGCACCGGCTGCTCGGCAGCGTGCCCGACAGCCCGCGCTTCATGCACGACGCCAGCCGGCCCTTGCCGTTCGACATCGTCGTGGTCGACGAGGCCTCGATGGTCGATCTGCCGCTGATGTGCAAGCTGGTCGAGGCGGTCGCCGATGGCGCCCGCCTGATCCTGCTCGGCGACCGCGATCAATTGCCCTCGGTCGAAGCCGGCGACGTGCTCGCCGCGATCGTCGATGCCGCCGGCGACGACGACGGGCTGCCGCCCGCGCTGGCCGAACGGCTGCGGCCGCTACTCGGCGAGGCGTCGAAGATCCAGCCCGACCCGACCCCGCTCGGCGCCTACCGCGTGCATCTGCGTCGCGGCTATCGCCAGGCCGAGAGCCTAGACCTGGCGCCGCTGGCCGAGGCCACCCGCGCCGGCGACGCCGACGCCGTGCTGGCGCTGTTGCGCGGCGGCCGCCTGGCCGGCGTGCAGTTCCACGAAGACGTGCACGACCCGCTCAGCGGCTCCGGCCGCGAATTGCTGCTGCCGACCTGGCGCGCGCTGGCCGGCACCATCGACCCGCTCGAAGCGCTGGCGCTGGCCGCGCGTTTGCGCCTGCTGACCGCGTTGCGCGACGGCGGCCAGGGCGCGGCGCCGTTGAACGCGCGCATCGAGGAAGCCCTGGCCGGCGCGCACCGCCCGCCGTACTTCCATGGGCGCCTGTTGTTGATCACCGAGAACAGCTACCGCCATGGCCTGTTCAACGGCGACATCGGCGTGTGCCTGCGCGCCGACGCGACCGCGCGTCCGCCCGGCGCGCGCGAGCACGACACCGGCGCCGCTACCACGGTGGCCTGGTTCGCCGGCGGCAGCGACGGCGCACGCGGCTTCCATCCCTCGGCCCTGCCGGCGCATGGCGGTGCGTTCGCGATGACCGTGCACAAGGCCCAGGGCTCCGAATTCGACAGCGTCTGGCTGCAACTGCCGCGCCAGGACGCGCGTCATCTGTCGCGCGAACTGCTCTACACCGGCATGACCCGCGCGCGGCAATCGCTGCACATCGCCGCCAGCGAACCGGTGCTGCGCCAGGCCTTGTCGCGGCACGCGGCGCGGGTGTCGGGATTGGCCTGGCGGTTGGGTGGGTGAGAGGGGCCGCGCACCTGTGTTGGTCCGTAATGGGTACCCGCGTCACTTTCAGGTCGCCCTGCGCTTAGAGCGGGTCTACGATTTTTGAAAAAAAGGGTGGTGGGGTGGCCTTTGCTCTTTTACTTTCGCCGTTGCCGTTGCCGTTGCCGTTGCCGTTGCCGTTGCCGTTGCCGTTGCAGTGCGTAGCTTCGCACTGGCGAAGACAAAAGAAGACCCAAAGGGCGGCCCGCAGGGATGCGGGCCGTTTTTCATCGGGACAAGGATGTCCCGTATGAAAAATCCCCGCGGATGCACCGCTCGTGCGGGCCCTTGATTCAAAGAAAAGCATTTTTCTTTGGTTACCTTTCTTTTGTTGCTTATGACAAAAGAAAGTAACCCGCTGCTTTAGTGGCGGAAGCTTTGGGTTTGATCTTGATCTGCATTTTTCGGATTGAGGCGCCGCGAGGCCGTCGCCGCGATGTCGCGGCTTGCGCCGCTCCTACCACGGCGAAAGCGCGCCGCTTCGATGAATGGCATCGGCGTTTTTGTTTCCGCGCGTCCCGCGGTCGCGGCTCACGCCGCTCCTACAGGAGAAGGTGAGCGCCGCGCTCCTGTTCCGCATTGCAGCTTTCGCTTTCGCTGTGCGCCGCCTCGCACTCGCGAAGGCCGAAGAAGACCCAAAGGGCGGCCCGCAGGGATGCGGGCCGTTTTTCATCGGGACAGGGATGTCCCGTATGAAAAATCACCGCGGATGCATCGAACGCGCGGGCCTGTGATTAAAAATAAAGCAACTTCTTTGGTTACCTTTCTTTTGTTGCTTTAGACAAAAGAAAGTAACCCGCCGCTTTAGTGGCGGAAGCTTTGGGTTTGATCTTGATCTGCATTTTCGGATTGAGGCGCCGCGAGGCCGTCGCCGCGATGTCGCGGCTTGCGCCGCTCCTACCCCGGCGAAAGTACGCCGCCTTCTACGAATGCCGATGGCCTCGTTATCTCTGCGCATTCCGTGGTCGCGACTCACGTCGCTCCTACAGGGATAGATTCATAGCGACATGCAGGTGCGGCGGCTCCAGGGTAGGAGCGGCGCAAGCCGCGACCGCGCGATTGGGGCTGTGCGACTCTGGCTGCAGGGCGTTGAAGCAACATCAAGGTCTAGGGCTTCCGTCCGCTGACGCGGCCGGGTTACTTTCTTTTGTCCAAAGCAACAAAAGAAAGTCACCAAAGAAAAGTGCTTTTCCCTGCAAGGGCACAAGCCCGCACGATCGATGCCGACGCAGGGATGCTCCAGACCGGCCATCCATGGCCTGCTTGCGCACGGCCCGCATCCCTGCGGGCCGCCCTATGGGTCTTCATTTGACCGGCAAAGCGAAGTCGCAAAGCAAAGCCGCAATGCAAGCGGATCAAAATCACGGCAACGGCAACGGCAACGGCAACGGCAACGGCAACGGCAACGGCAACGTGCAGCCTGGATGCGGCGTCGCGACGATGGCGCCGGTCCGGATCAGGTCGCCGCTAGGCTCACGCCAGCGCCACCCTCACACCAGCGCCGCGTCCTCGTCGCTCGGGGTGTCGTCCTTGCGCGCGACATCCCCGGTCGGCTTGGCGCTGCGCACCGGCGATTTGCCGCGTACGTCGACGGCTTCGGCGATCGCTTCGATCGCTTCCACCACCGGCACGGCGATGGTGCGCTGGTCGTTGGCTTCCTTGGCCAGGCCGTGGGCAAGCGCGGCTTCGGCTTCCTCGGAGGCCTTGCGGAAGCGCTTGGCGTCCGGGCACAGCACCTGCATGTAGTCGGCGTCGAAGTTCAGGCGCTCGACCAGGAAGTCGACGAAGGCCCGTACCTTGGGAGATTGCACCTGCCCGCGCGGGAACACCGCGTTGAACTCGTACTCCGGGCCGGTCCAGCCGGCCAGCACGCGCTGCACGTAGCCCTGTTCGGCGAAGGCCTTGACGGTGACGTCGGCGGCCAGCATCAGCGCCTCGCCGCACAACAGCGCGCCGCGCAGCGGGCCCGGGTCGTTGGCGACCATGACCGGGTCGATCACGTAGTCGACGTTGCGCTCGCCGTCGTTGAGGGTCCACACGTATTCGTTGTTGCGGCGCGACTTGGGCATCGCCAGGGTGCGGTGATGGCGCAGGTCGTCGGGGTGCAGGGGCTCGCCGTGGCGGGCCAGGTAGTTCGGGCTGGCGTAGATCTGGGTGCGGAAGACCGCCAGGCGGCGCTTGATCAGGTTGGAGTCGGGCAGGTCGCCGACCCGCAGGGCCACGTCGATGCCCTTGTCGATCAGGTCGACGGTGTCGTTGCTGAGGTTCATCTCGACCCGCACTTCCGGGTGGCGCGCGTGGAACTCGCCGAGCAGCGGCGCGATCCAGGTGATGCCGACCGAGTACGGGGCGGTAATGCGCAGCCAGCCGCGCGGGCCGCCCTGCAGCTGGCCGACCGCGCTCTCGGCCTCGGCCAGTTCGCGGGCGATGCGCTGGCAGTGCTCGAAGTACAGGTTGCCGGCCTCGGTCAGGCCGAGCTTGCGGGTCGTGCGATGCAGCAGCTGCGCGCCGAGCCGGGTTTCGAGTTCCTGGACCTTGCGGCTGACCGTGGTCTTGGGCAGGCGCAGGACGCGGGCGGCGGCGATGAAGCTGCCGCTCTCGACCACCTTGACGAAGATCAGGGTGTCGTTGAGATCGTGAGCCATGGGCGATGGCCTCCGTAGGGGTGTGGATCGAACGGGAGCCTGCCGCGCGCCGCGCCTTGCACCGGCGTTGCGGGGTTCCCGTCAGTTCAAAAACTCGGCGCCGAAAGCTGGACGCCCAAAACACGACGCATATAGCAGGTGCGGTTGCGGGTGACGGCTGTCATAGCGCCTTGCTGACCCCGCCCACTGCCTGGGCGGAACGGCGGCGGCGACAGTAACGGCATCGTCGCGGGCTGCGAGCAAGCTCGATCCCCGCGTCCCCCTCGTCCCTGCCGTCATGTCTGGGGCCGGTCACGGGGCATTCAAGGAGGCAGAGAGGGCATTGGCCCGATGTCGGGACAATTATTCCCTGAATCAGTGGCTAATCAAGTGCCGTCCGTCTCTCTACTCTTTGCCGCAGATCGACACGAGTCCCCCGCCATGTTGAGCCCCCGACAAGCCCGATTCGCATTTCTGCCGCTGATGCTGGTGGCCATGTCCGCCCTGATCGGGCTGGCCGTGGTCGTGTTCCGTCAAGGCCTGGCGCAAGGCGCCGAAGAGGCCTGGATGCTGGCCTGGGTGCTGGCCTTCATCATCGCGCTGCCTTCGGCCATGCTGCTGATGCCGGCCGTCAGCGCGGTGCTGGCGCATTACACCCGGGGTCATTCCGGCAATGACACTCGTCATGGGATCATCCCGATGACGGGAGAGAAAGTCCCGGGAGCGGGACAATGAAAGCCCCTTTGGTTGTACTCGGTGCCACCGGCGGTGTCGGTCGCGGGGTCGTCCAGGCCGCCCTCGACGGCGGCCGGCCGGTCATCGCGGTCGCCCGCCAGGCCAGCGAACTGAAAGTGCTCAAGGCCGCCTACCCCCACGCCGACCTGACCACGATCGCCGGCTCGGTGAGCAACGACCCGGCCGGCGCCAAGCTCGCCCGCGCCCTGCGCAAACTCGGCCGTCCCCTGGCCGGGGTGGTCGCGGCGGTGTGCGGCAGCGCCGAACGCGGCCGCCTGCTCGACAACCCGGCCGAGTTCCTGCGCCGCAAGCTCGACGAGGATCTCCTCCCCCACCTCGCCGCGGCGCGCCACCTGCTGCCCTTGCTGGCCGAACACGATCGCGGCGGCACCTACGTGCTGATCGGCGGTCCCGGCAGCGAGCATCCCTGGGCCGGTTACGGCCACCGTTCGATCGGTGCCGCGGCCCTGCGCATGCTCGCGCGCGTGCTGCACGATGAAGCGCGCCAGCTCGCGGTGCGGGTGCAACTGCTCGCGGTCGACACGCCGGTGTGCACCGAGTTCAACCAACGCAATGCCTGCCCGGAATGGCCGAGCGCCCTGTCGGTCGGCCAGCGCGCGCTGGCCCTGATCGACCACGACGCCGACAGCGAGCCGCCGCACGCGGTGGTGCCGTACGCCTCGCGCGTGGCGCCGCCTCCGCAGTTGCCGCCGCGCGCCGCGCGCGTCCCCCCAGCGCCCGCCAGCCGCTCGCCAGCCGGTGCCCGCGCCTATCCCACCACCGCCCGTCCCACCCCTAAATCGGCTTCAACCGATGCGTGTTCGCAAGATCCGGACAGCACCGCCGAGGAAACCGCGCAACGCTGTCTCCAGGACGCGCGCGCACTGTTGAAGTCGTTGACCTCCAAGAATCCCAAACAGGAACCCACCCCCCGATGAGCACCAGCAACTACTTCGCCCGTTCCGGCCGCGCCGGCGTCGGGCTCTCCGTGCTCGCGCTGGCCGCGAGCGTCGTCATTGCCCTGGCCGCGGTCGGTTGCGGCAGCCAGGCCGCCACCCCCGAAGGCGCGCCGCCGCCGCCGGACGTCAGCGTCGCCCAGGTGCTGACCAAGCAGGTCCGGCAGTGGGACGAGTTCACCGGCCGCGTCACCGCGGTGGAATCGGTCGAGCTGCGTCCCCGCGTCAGCGGCTACGTCGAGCGCGTCGCCTACCAGGAAGGCCAGGAGGTCAAGAAGGGCGATCTGCTGTTCGTGATCGATCAGCGCCGGTACCGCGCCGAGCTCAACCGCGCCCAGGCCGAACTGGAACGCGCGCGCGCCGAAGCGCGCCTGGCCCAGACCCAGGACAAGCGTGCCCAGACCCTGGTCGAGGCCAAGGCGATCTCGCGCGAAGAGTTCGAGACCCGCCGCGCCGCGACCACCCAGGGCAACGCCTCGGTCCGCGCCGCCGAAGCCGCGGTGGCCTCGGCCCAGCTCGACCTGACCTTCACCGAAGTGCGCGCGCCGATCAGCGGCCGCGCCGGCCGCGCCCTGGTCACCGCGGGCAACCTCGCCCAGGCCGACCAGACCCTGCTGACCACGCTGGTCTCGCAGAACCCGATGTACGTGTATTTCGAAAGCGACGAGCAGACTTACCTGCGCTACAACGAACTGGCCCGCAAGGGCGAGCGCGCCGAGAACAAGAACCCGGTCCGCATCGGCCTGGCCAGCGAAACCGGCTATCCGCACCAGGGCACGGTCGACTTCACCGACAACCAGGTCGACCCGCGCACCGGCACCATCCGCGCCCGCGCGGTGGTCGACAACAGCGACCGCATCTTCACCCAGGGCCTGTTCGCGCGCGTCCAGCTCGAAGGCACCGGCGACTTCAAGGCCATGCTGGTCGACGACAAGGCCGTGCTCACCGACCAGGACCGCAAGTACGTCTACGTGCTCGGCCCGAAGAACGAGGCGGTCCGCAAGGACGTCGTGCTCGGCCGCATGATCGACGGCCTGCGGGTGGTCAACTCGGGCCTGGCGCCGACCGACAAGGTCATCGTCCACGGCGTGCAGAAGGTGTTCTTCCCGGGCATGCCGGTGGCGCCGAAGACCATCGCGATGGGCGCGCCGGCACCGGCGCCGGCTGCGCCGGGCGCGGCGGCCGGGGCCTTGTGACCGACCGATGACGGACGCGCCGCGGCATCCGCCGCGGCGGCGCTCGAACACTCAGAAACCACGAAACCCCCAGGCCGCCGTCCCCGCGAATGCGGGCCTGCAGGCCTCCGGGCGAGAACGCTTGAAGTCTCCGGATTTCCGCCCGCGCGGGAACGACGGGCAAAAACGAGCGCTCTCATCGGGTTTCGGCAATCAAGGCCCGCGTCCCCACGGCGCGGGCCGGGAATCATGCGGCTCAACGCCGCGCCAAGGAATCCGTCATGGACTTTTCCAAATTTTTCATCGATCGGCCGATCTTCGCCGCGGTGCTGTCGATCGTGATCTTCGCCGCCGGCCTGATCGCGATACCGATCCTGCCGATCAGCGAATATCCCGAAGTCATCCCGCCCTCGGTGATGGTGCGCACGGTGTACCCGGGCGCCAACCCCAAGGTCATCGCCGAGACCGTCGCCACGCCGCTCGAGGAAGCGATCAACGGCGTCGAGGACATGATGTACATCAAGTCGGTCGCCGGTTCCGACGGCGTGCTGGCGATCACCGTCACCTTCAAGCCGGGCACCGACCCGGACGACGCGGCGGTGCGCGTGCAGAACCGGGTCAGCCAGGCGCTGGCGCGACTGCCCGAGGACGTGCGACGGCAAGGCGTGACGACCCAGAAGCAGGCGCCGGTGTTCCTGATGGTGGTGCACCTGACCTCGCCCAACGGCAAGTACGACACCCTGTACCTGCGCAACTACGCACGCCTGCACGTCAAGGATCAGCTCGCCCGCCTGTCCGGCGTCGGCGACGCGCAGATCTTCGGCGGCGGCGACTATGCGATGCGCGTGTGGCTGGACCCGGACAAGGTCGCCTCGCGCGGCCTGACCGCCGGCGACGTGCTGCGTGCCATGCGCGAGCAGAACGTGCAGGTCTCGGCCGGCCAGCTCGGCGCCGACCCGATGCCCAATAGCGACTTCCTTACCCTGATCAACGCCAAGGGCCGCCTGCAGAGCCAGGAAGAGTTCGGCAACATCGTGGTCAAGAGCGGCGCCGACGGCGAAATCGTCCGCCTGTCCGACGTCGCCCGCCTGGAACTGGGCGCCGGCGACTACAGCCTGCGCTCCCAGCTCGACGGCAAGAACGCGGTCGGCATCGGTATCTTCCAGTCGCCGGGCGCGAACGCGCTGCAGATCCAGGAGCAGGTGATCGCCAACATGGATCGCCTGTCCAAGACGTTCCCGGACGGCATCAAGTACGAAGCGGTGTACGACACCACCATCTTCGTGCGCGACTCGATCAAGGCGGTGGTCACGACCCTGCTGGAAGCGATCGCGCTGGTGGTGCTGGTGGTGATCCTGTTCCTGCAGACCTGGCGCGCTTCGATCATCCCGTTGCTGGCGGTGCCGGTGTCGGTGGTCGGCACCTTCGCCGCGCTGTACCTGCTCGGGTTCTCGATCAACACCCTGAGCCTGTTCGGGCTGGTGCTGGCGATCGGCATCGTGGTCGACGACGCGATCGTGGTGGTGGAAAACGTCGAGCGCAACATCGAGGAAGGCCTGACCCCGCTCGCGGCGGCGCACCAGGCGATGAAGGAAGTGTCCGGCCCGATCGTCGCGATCGCGCTGGTGCTGTGCGCGGTGTTCGTGCCGATGGCGTTCCTGTCGGGCGTGACCGGCCAGTTCTACAAGCAGTTCGCGGTGACCATCGCGATCTCGACGGTGATCTCGGCGATCAACTCGCTGACTCTGTCGCCGGCGCTGGCCGCGCGTCTGCTGCGCCCGCACAGCGCGCCCAAGGATGCGCCGACCCGTTTGATCGACCGCCTGTTCGGCTGGCTGTTCCGTCCCTTCAACCGCTTCTTCGCCTCGAGCTCGCAGAAGTACCAGGGCGCGGTTTCGCGCACGCTGGGCAAGCGCGGCGCGGTGTTCGTGGTGTATGCGGTGCTGCTGGTCGCGACCGGCCTGATGTTCAAGGTGGTGCCGGCCGGCTTCATCCCGCTGCAGGACAAGCTGTACCTGATCGCCGCGGTGAAGTTGCCGGAAGGCTCGTCGATCGCGCGTACCGATGCGCTGCTCAAGAAGGTCACCGACGTCGCCGCCAAGATCGACGGCGTGCAGAACACCATGGCCTTCCCGGGTTTGAACGCGGTGCAGTTCACCAACACGCCCAACACCGGCGTGGCGTTCCTGCCGCTCAAGCCGTTCAGCGAGCGCAGCCGCACCGCGGTGGAGATCACCGCCGAGCTCAACCAGAAGATCGCCGGCTTCCAGGAGGGCTTCACCTTCGCCCTGATGCCGCCGCCGATCCTCGGCCTCGGCAACGGCGCGGGCTACCAGCTGTTCATCGAAGACCGCAGCAACCTGGGTTACGGCGCCTTGCAGAACGCGGTCAGCGCGTTCCAGGGCACGGTCATGCAGACCCCCGGCATGGGCTATGCGAACACCACCTACCAGGCCAACGTGCCGCAGCTCGACGCCGAAGTCGACCGGATCAAGGCCAAGGCCCAGGGCGTGCCGTTGACCGACCTGTTCGACACCCTGCAGACCTACCTGGGTTCGGCCTACGTCAACGACTTCAACCAGTTCGGCCGCACCTGGCAGGTGATCGCCCAGGCCGACGGCTCGTTCCGCGACAGCGTCGAGGACATCGCCAACCTGCGGACCCGCAACGACCGCGGCGAGATGGTGCCGATCGGCTCGATGGTGACGGTCAAGCAGACCTTCGGCCCCGACCCGGTGCTGCGCTACAACGGCTATCCGGCCGCCGACATCGCCGGCGACGTCGATCCGCGCGTGATGTCCTCGGCGCAGGCCATGGACGTGGTCAAGGACGTGGCCGCCAAGGTGTTGCCGCACGGTATGGAAATCGAATGGACCGACCTGAGCTACCAGCAGGCCAGCCAGGGCAATGCCGCCTTGATCGTGTTCCCGCTCGCCATCCTGCTCGCTTTCCTGGTGCTGGCGGCGCTGTACGAAAGCTGGACCCTGCCGCTGGCGGTGATCCTGATCGTGCCGATGTGCATGCTGTCGGCCCTGGCCGGCGTGTGGCTCACCGGCGGCGACAACAACGTGTTCGTGCAGGTCGGCCTGGTCGTGCTGATGGGCCTGGCCTGCAAGAACGCGATCCTGATCGTCGAGTTCGCCCGCGAACTCGAACTGCAGGGCAAGGGCATCGTGGAGTCGGCTCTGGAAGCCTGCCGCCTGCGCCTGCGCCCGATCGTGATGACCTCGATCGCCTTCATCGCCGGCACCGTGCCGCTGGTGTTGTCGCACGGCGCCGGTGCGGAAATCCGCTCGGTCACCGGCATCACCGTGTTCGCCGGCATGTTGGGCGTGACCCTGTTCGGCCTGTTCCTGACGCCGGTGTTCTACGTCGCCCTGCGCAAGCTGGTCGGCCAGAAGCTGGTCTCGCACGGCGAACACACCCCTTTGGAGAAAGTCCATGCGTAAGTTGACCTTGCCCGCGGTGGCCGTGCTGACGCTCGCCCTGGCCGCCTGCGCCGTCGGTCCGGACTATGTCCGGCCGACCCTGGCCACGCCGGAAGCCTTCGCCCGCGCCGACGCGACCGCCGCCACCGACGGCACCGCCGCGGCCGATGCCAACGCCGAGTTCTGGCAGGGCTTCAACGACCCGCTGCTGACCCGGCTGGTCGAGGAGTCGCTGTCGGCCAACCACGACCTGCGCATCGCCCTGGCCAACTACGACCGCGCCAATGCGCTGCTGCGCGGCGCCAAGTTCGACCGCTTCCCGACCATCACCGGCAGCGCCAGCGGCAGCGAATCGCGTTCGAGCTCCGACCAGATGCCGGGCGCTTCCAACGCGGCGCGCGACAACGAGAGCTACAGCGTCCAGGCCAATGCGAGCTGGGAGCTCGACCTGTTCGGCCGGGTGCGCCGCAACATCGAGTCCGAGCGCGCCGAAGCCTGGGCCGGCGCGGCCGACCTGCAAGCGATGCAGGTGTCGATCGTCGGCGAGGTGGCGCGCAGCTACGTCGAGCTGCGCGGCCTGCAGGAACGCCTGCGCGTCGCCCGCGTCAACGCCGACAACCAGAAGGAAACGCTGCGCCTGGTGCAGGCGCGCTTCGACGCCGGCCGCGGCACCGAGTTCGATACCTCGCGTGCCCGCGCCCAGCTCGAGGCGACCCTGGCCCGGGTGCCGAACCTGGAAGCGCAGGTCGCGGTTACCCAGCATCGCCTCGCGGTACTGACCGGACAGACCCCGGACGCGTTGATCGCCACCCTCGACGAGGCCTCGGCCCTGCCGTCGTTGCCGGCGCGGCTGGATGCCGGCACCCCGGGCGAGCTGCTGCGCCGTCGTCCCGACGTCGCCGCGGCCGAGCACCGACTGCATGCGGCCACCGCGCGCATCGGCGTGGCCACCGCCGACCTGTTTCCGCGCTTCACCCTCAGCGGCCTGATCGGCTCGCAGGCGATCGACACCAGCGCGCTGTTCGAACGTGCCAGCGAAACCCGCCTGGTCGCGCTCGGCATCGACTGGTCGTTCCTCGACATCGGCCGCGTGCGCGCGCGCATCAAGGCCGCCGATGCGACCGCCGAGGGCGAGCTCGCCCGCTATCAGCAGAGCGTGTTGCTGGCGCTGGAAGACACCGAGAACGCGCTGGTGCGTTATGCACGGGCGCGGGTCGAGGACCAGCATCTGGAACGCGCCGCGCTCGACAGCGCCAAGGCCGCCCAGCTCGCACGCGTGCGCTACGAGGCCGGCGCCGCCGACCTGTTCGAAGTGCTCGACGCCGAACGCACCCAGTTGCAGGCCCAGGATGCGTTCGCCGACGGCCGCACCCGCAGCGTCACCGGCGCGATCGCGCTGTACAAGGCGATGGCCGGCGGCTGGCCGGGCCGCGAGCCGGTGCGCGAGGGCGTGGCCCGGCGTTGATGGTTCCCCTTGACCGACGATGAAGCGGGCGCGGCGGGGCTCCCTTCCCCTCTCATTCGCCGTGACCCGTCGTCGGTCTTTTTGTTCCGCTCCAGCCGGTCGCGCGACCGGCTGGAGTTTTCGTATGGGTTGCCAATGCTTTAGCTGGTCGTTCCGGCCTTCGCGGAATGACGGACCGGGATGACGGAGTGGCGGGGCACGGGGGCGTTCACCGCCGGGCTGCCCTGGACGCCGTCGCCAAGCCGCATCCGCCGTCGCCGAGCCCTCGACCGAGCGCCCTCCGCGGCTCATGCAGCCCCGCGCCGACTCGGGCTAGACTGCGCAGCTTCATGGTGCGGGAGCGGATCCGGGTATGCGCATGGGCCTGTGGGCGCTGCTGATCGCGTTGGCCTGCGCCTGTCTGCCGGCCGCCGCGCAGTCGCTGAAAGTCGAGGTGCTGCTGACCGACACCGACCTGCAGGCGCCGCCGGTCGGCGCGCCGGTGATCCGCCAGTTGGTCGCCGAGCGGCCCGACGAATCGATCCGTTTCAGCCTGCCGCGCCGCGACGAGGGCTATTGGCTGCGCCTGACCAGCCAGCGCGCTATCGGCAAGTACGAAGGCCAACTGCTGGTCTTGCGCGGTCCGCGCGCGATGGGCCCGCTGCTGTATTACCCGCCCGGCGCCGGTCCGCGCGAAGTCGAGGACGCCGAACACGGCGGCGTGCCGTTGATGCGCCGCGGCTGGGTGCTGGCCTTGCCGAACGGCTGGCCGCCATCCTCGGTCGCCTACCTGCGGATCAAGGGCCGCGCGGCGATGAGCGAGATCCGCCTGTCGTTCGCGAGCATTCCCGAGCTGGCCCGGCAGGAGCGCGGCGACGCCCGCTTCATGGCCGCGGCCTTCACCGCGATGATGCTGATGGCGGTGGCGATGGTCGGGGTGTGGGTCGCGTTCCGCGACTTCGTCTATCTCGGTTATGGCGCCTACCTGGCCTGCATCGCCACCTATCTGTTGCTGCTGTCCGGCGACGCTTCGGAGATGTGGGGCCTGGCCGGGCTGGCCAGCGAACCGGCGATCGGCTGGGCGCTGGCGACCCTGGCGACGATCTTCCAGCTCGGCTTTAGCCTGCGTTTCCTCGACCTGCCGCGGCTGATGCCGCGCACCGCCTGGGTGCTGCGCACGATCCAGTGGGCCAACATGTTCTGGCTGCTGGTATTGGTGATCCTGCGCGAGCATTCCTACGGCTGGTGGTACATCGGCGGCAACCTGTTGCTGCTGCTCGGCGTGCCGCTGATGCTGGTGATCGCGGTCGCGGCCTGGCGCAAGGGCGCGCCGTACGCCGGGTATTACCTGCTGGGCTGGACCCCGATGCTGGTGTTCGCCGCCGCGCTCGCCGCCAACGCGCTCGGCCTGCGCGATGCCGAGTGGGCCGAACGCGGCCTGGCCCTGACCGCGGTGCTGGAATCGGCCGTGCTCGCCCTGGCCCTGAGCCAGCATGCCGCCAACCGCCATCGCATCCTGCTGCTCGCGCGGCAGTCGGTCGAACGCGACCCGCTGACCGGCGCGCTCAACGCCCAGGTGCTGGAACAGATGCTCGAAGCCTGGTCCTCGCCCGGCAGCCTGAACGTCAATACCTACGGCCTGTTGCTGGTCGACCTCGACGGCTTCGGCGAGGTCAACGCGCGCTACGGCCGCGCCGTCGGCGACGCCCTGCTGCAGCAGGCCCTGTCGCGCATGCGCGGGGTGTTGCGGCCCGACGACACCATCGCGCGCATGGCCGGCGACTGCTTCGGCATCGTCAGCGAATGCGAGCGGGTCGAGTGCGAGCTGCTCGCGCGCCGCCTGGCCGACACCTTCGCCCAGCGCCCGTTCCGCATCGACGGTCACGAAATCACCATGAGCGTGAGCATCGGCCTGGCCATCTCGCAGCGCGGCGAGCAGGTCGCCGAACTGTTCGAGCGCGTGCGCCAGGCCTTGCGCAGCGCCACCGTCGCCGGCCGCAACGCGGTCAGCGTGGCTCAGGGACGCGATGTCGCGACGGCATTGCCGGCCGAGTGATCCTCACGCGGCGCTGACGCCGCTGAGCGCCGCGCCACCGGCATCTGAATACCGGCGCCTGCGCGACCGATCTTCACCTGCATTGCATCGCCAAGGGCCTAGCGTAGCGCCCATGGACGCAGGTGGCGTCCGTGGAACCCGATCCAGACCATGAAACATCACGACGCAAAGGAGGTCGGCTCGGCAGCGGCCGAGGCGATCGACCCTGGCGCATACCGCGAGCACTTCCAGCGCGAATACCGCTTCGCGTCGTACTACAGCGCCGGTCGCGAGTGGCCCGATTACGAGCCTGCCTACCGCTATGGCTACGACAGCTACCTCGACCGCGGCGGCCGCCGCTTCGAAGAGGTCGAGGACGAACTCGGGCGCGAATGGGACCGGCACCGCGCCAGTTCGCGCCTGCATTGGACCGAAGCGCGCGAGGCGGTGCGCGACGGATGGCATCACATCGAGCGCACTCTGCCCCACGCACTCGACCGGTCGCTGCGCTGACGGCTCGCGCGATGACCACCGCTCCCTAGGCGCTCTCCCCCGGGGAGTCTACTGGTCGCCCCTCCGGGCGGCCTTTTTTTTGCCGGCCGTGGCGGTTCGCCCCCACGCGGCGCGGCGATGGCGTCCACGGCAACCCGGCGTTGCGCCGGCGCACTCGGCGTGCGCGGCGCGGTGGAGTAGGATGCCCCTCCCACCTGCAAGAGGCCGGACCATGGCCGACAACGACAGCAAGCCGTCCCGCGAACAGGCCGAAGCCGCCGTTCGCACCCTGCTGAGCTGGGCCGGCGAAGATCCCGCCCGCGAAGGCCTGCTCGACACGCCCAAGCGCGTGGTCGAGGCCTACGGCGACTGGTTCAGCGGCTACGGCGACGATCCGCGCGAGTACCTGGCGCGCACCTTCGAGGAGGTGGCCGGCTACGACGAGATGATCGTGCTGCGCGACATCGAGTTCGAAAGCCATTGCGAGCACCACATGGCTCCGATCATCGGCAAGGCCCATGTCGGCTACCTGCCCAGCGGCAAGGTCGTCGGCATCAGCAAGCTCGCCCGCGTGGTCGAGACCTATGCGCGGCGTTTCCAGGTCCAGGAAAAGATGACCGCGCAGATCGCCCAGTCGATCCAGGACGTGCTGCAGCCGCTCGGCGTCGGCGTGGTCATCGAAGGCGCCCACGAATGCATGACCACCCGCGGCGTGCACAAGCGCGGGGTCAGCATGATCACCTCGAAAATGCTCGGCATGTTCCGCGACGACGCCCGCACCCGCGCCGAATTCCTGCGCTTCATCGACGTCGGTCCGGGTCGCTGAGTAGCGACACTCGTTGATGCGTTGCCCGAGTCCGGATTCGCAGCGAATCCGCACAGCCGTCATCCCCGCGAAGGCGGGGATCCAGCTCTTTTCGGGCGAGGACGGTCGAGATCTATGGATCCCCGCCTTCGCGGGGATGACGAGCTGAGGCGCTGCGGTCTGCGCTTCATCGCAGCCCGTCACCCGCTTCGAGCCCCTCTCCCGTTGACGGGAGAGGGGTTGGGGTGAGGACGGCCGCGAGCCGCTCAACCTGCCTGGGCGAGCCGCTCGTCCCGCGCCGCCACCGGCGCCTGCGCGCTCAACAGCATCACGATCCCCGCTGCCGCCTCGCGGCCTTCGAACGCCGCAGTCACCACCAGGTCGGCGCCGCGCACCGCGTCGCCGCCGGCGAATACCTTCGGGTTCGTGGTCTGGTACGGCAGTCCGGTCGCGCTCTTGCGCCGCGTCGCGCAGCTTTCGCTGGTCGCCAGCACCTTGATGCGGCCGTTGTCGGTCAACTCGATGCCCTGCTGCGCCAGCCAGGCCGGCGGGTCGGGCTGGAAACCGAAGGCGATGATGACCACGTCGGCCTCGAGCACCGACTCGCTGCCTTCGACCACTTCCGCGCGCTGGCGGCCGCGCGCGTCCGGCGCGCCCAGCCGGGTCTCGGCCACCCGCACCGCATTGACCGCGGTGCCGTCGCCGAGCAGTTCCAGCGGCTGGCGGTTGAACAGGAACTCCACGCCTTCTTCGCGCGCGTTGCCGACCTCGCGCGCCGAGCCGGGCATGTTGGCCTCGTCGCGCCGGTATACGCAGCGCACCTGCGCCGCGCCCATGCGCACCGCGCTGCGCACGCAATCCATGCCGGTGTCGCCGCCGCCGAGCACCACCACGCGCTTGCCGCGCAGGTCGGGCAGTTCCAGCTGGTCCTCCCAACCGGCGATCGGTTGCGAACGCACGCTGTCGCCTTCGCTGTGCACGACGCGGCCGTTCTGGACCAGGAACGGCAGCGCCGGCAGCACGTTGCGCAGGTCCTGGCCGGGCAGGCCGCCGTCGGTGTAGCGGTACGACCCCAGGCCGAGGAACACCGCGTCGAACTGGGCGATCAGATCGTCCAGGCTCAGGTCGCGGCCGATCTCGACGCCGAGCCTGAACTGCACGCCCATGCCTTCGAGCACCTCGCGGCGCTGGCGCATCACCGACTTTTCCAGCTTGAAGCTGGGGATGCCGAAATGCAGCAGCCCGCCGATGTCTTCGTAGCGGTCGAACACCACCGCCTGGATGCCGGCGCGGGCCAGGCGGTCGGCGCAGGACAGCCCGGCCGGGCCGGCGCCGACGATGGCGACGTGCCGGCCGCTGGCCTTGACCGCCGACAGGTCCGGGCGCCAGCCGCTGGCGAGCGCGCTGTCGACGATGTACTTCTCGACCGCGCCGATGGTCACCGCGCCGAAGCCGTCGTTGAGGGTGCAGCTGCCTTCGCACAGGCGGTCCTGCGGGCAGACGCGGCCGCAGATCTCCGGCAGCGGGTTGGTCTCGTGGCACAGCGCCGCGGCCTCGTGGACGCGGCCTTCGCGGGCGAGCTCGAGCCAGTTCGGAATGTAGTTGTGCAGCGGGCAGGCCCAGCCGCAGTAGGGGTTGCCGCAGTCGAGACAGCGGCCGGCCTGCTTCTTGGCTTCGGCTTCGGCGAAGCGGCCGTACAGCTCGCCCCAGTCGCCATCCAGGCGCAATTGCAGGGGGATGCGCGCAGGCATTTCGCGCGGCGCATCGCGGAATTGGAAGACGGGCTTCTTGCTCATGCCGGCTGGACCCGTTGGCGTTGTCGACGGAAGGCGGTGCAGTTCGCGTGAGCGGCAAGGGCCACCGCAAATTTCGCCTGGCCCCCCTTTTGCAACGCGGGAAAGCCGATCGGATGCTTCGTCTTCGGGCTGAGCCGCTCGGTCGGTTTTGCCGCCGGGGAAGAAAGACGCTGGCCCGAATGCTCAAAACGCGAAATACCGATCATCGTCATCGCCGTCTCCGTCATCGTTGCTGCCTTTGCCGTTCCCCCCGTCGCAAAAGGGGGGCAGGGAGGAGTCGCTCCCGCCGTTGCCGTTTCCCGAAGCGTCATCACGCCGCACTCCTCAAAGTCTCGGCCAGCGACTCCAGGCTCGCCGCCTTGGGCTTCACCAGCCAGAACTTGCCCATGTAGTCGCGCATCTCGTCGAGGATGCGCCGCGCCCAGGCGCTGCCGGTCAGGGCGACGTGGGTTTCGAGCAGGTCGTGCAGGTGCGAGCGGTGATGCTCGAAGCCGTCGGCGGAGATGCGCAGGATGTCGATCAGCTCGTGGTTGTAGCGGTCGACGAAGTCGCGCTCGGTGTCGAGCACGTAGGCCATGCCGCCGGTGAAGCCGGCGCCGAAGTTGAGGCCGGTGCGGCCGAGCACCGCGACCACGCCGCCGGTCATGTATTCGCAGCAATGGTCGCCAGCGCCTTCGACCACCGCGGTCGCGCCGGAGTTGCGCACGCCGAAGCGTTCGCCGGCGCGGCCGGCGGCGTACAGCTCGCCGCCGGTGGCGCCGTACAGACAGGTGTTGCCGAGGATCGGCGTTTCGTGGGCGACGTAGCGCGCGCCGCCCGGCGGGCGCAGGACGATGCGGCCGCCGGCCATGCCCTTGCCTACGTAGTCGTTGGCTTCGCCGGACAGCTCGAAGTGCAGGCCGCCGGCCTGGAACGCGCCGAAGCTCTGCCCGGCGGTGCCGCTGAAGCGCAAGGTCAGCGGCGCGTCGCTCATGCCGCGGTCGCCGTGCAGGCGGGCGATGCGCCCGGACAGGCGCGCGCCGATGCTGCGGTCGGTGTTGCGGATCCTGTAGCTGTACTCGCCGCCGGACTTGTTCGCGATCGCGTCGGCCAGATCGCTTTCGAGTTGCGCCGACAGGCCCTCGGGCGCCTGCGGCGGGGCCGGCATGCCGCAATGGCCGCCGTGGGCGAGGCCGGAGCCGGCGAGCAGGGGCGCCAGGTCCAGGCGCTGCTGGCGCGCGCTGTCGCCGGCGCTCTGGCGCAGCAGGTCGGTGCGGCCGACGATTTCGCCGAGCGTGCGCACGCCGAGCGAGGCCAGCCAATGCCGCACTTCCTCCGCGAGCAGGCGGAAGAAGTTCTCGACGCGCTCGGGCAGGCCGGTGAAATGGTCGCGGCGCAGGCCCGCGTCCTGGGTCGCCACGCCGGTCGCGCAGTTGTTGAGGTGACAGATGCGCAGGTACTTGCAGCCCAGCGCGATCATCGGCGCGGTGCCGAAGCCGAAGCTTTCGGCGCCGAGCAGGGCGGCCTTGACCACGTCGAGGCCGCTCTTGAGCCCGCCGTCGGTCTGCAGGATCACCCGCTCGCGCAGGTCGTTGGCGACCAAGGCCTGGCGCGCTTCGGCCAGCCCGAGTTCCCACGGCGTGCCGGCGTAGCGGATCGACGACAGCGGGCTGGCGCCGGTGCCGCCGTCGTGGCCGGACACGGTGACCAGGTCGGCGCCGGCCTTGACCACGCCGGTGGCGATGGTGCCGACGCCGGCGTGCGAGACCAGCTTGACCGAGATCAACGCCTGCGGATTGACCTGGCGCAGGTCGTGGATGAGTTGCGCCAGGTCCTCGATCGAATAGATGTCGTGATGCGGCGGCGGCGAGATCAGGCCGATGCCGGGCATCGCGTAGCGCAGTCGCGCGATCAGCTCGTTGACCTTATGCCCCGGCAACTGGCCGCCTTCGCCGGGCTTGGCGCCCTGGGCGACCTTGATCTGCAGCACTTCGGCGTTGACCAGGTATTCCGGGGTCACGCCGAACCGGCCCGAGGCGATCTGCTTGATCTTGGAGACCTTGTCGGTGCGATAGCGCGCCGGGTCTTCGCCGCCTTCGCCGGAGTTCGAGCGCCCGCCTAGGCGGTTCATCGCGATCGCCAGCGCTTCGTGCGCTTCCGGCGACAGCGCACCCAGGCTCATCGCCGCCGAGTCGAAACGGCGCACGATGGCCTCGACCGGTTCGACCTCGTCGAGCGGAATCGCGGCGGCGGCATCGGTGTTGAGTTCGAGCAGGTCGCGCAACGCCGCGGTCGGGCGTTCGTTGACCGCTTCGGCGTAATGCTGCCAGTCGGCCCAGTCGCCGCTGGCGACCGCGCGCTGCAGGCGAGTGACCACGTCGGGATTGAACAGATGGTATTCGCCGCCCGGCGTGTACTTCAGCAGGCCGCCGATCTCGGGCAGGCGGTTGGCGTCCCAGCCCAGGTCGGCCAGAGCCTGGTTGTCCTGCTGCAGCAGCTCGAAGCCGGCGCCGCTGATCCGCGAGGGCGTGCCGGCGAAACACAGCTCGACCACTTCGCGGTCCAGGCCGATGATCTCGAACAACTGCGCACCGCGGTAACTGCCGATGGTCGCGATGCCCATCTTCGAGATGATCTTGAGCAGGCCCTTCTTGATCGCGCGGCGGTAGCTGCGGCCGATCTGCGCGACCTCGCCGTGCTTGGTGCGCAGGATGCCGCGCGCGCCGAGGTCGTGCAGGGTCTGGTAAGCCAGGTAGGGATAGACCGCGGTCGCGCCGAAACCGATCAGGCAGGCGAAGTGGTGCGGGTCGCGCGCGGTGCCGGTCTCGATGATCAGGTTGGCTTCGCAGCGCAGGCCGACCCGGACCAGGTGCTGGTGGATCGCGCCGGTCGCGAGCAGCGCGTGCATCATCAGGCATTCGCGGCGCGGGCGGCGGTCGCTGATGATCAGCAGCACGATGCCGTCGCGGGTGGCTTCCTCGGCTTCCAGGCACAGCCGCTGGATCGCCGCTTTGAGGCCTTCCTCGGCGCTGTAGTTCAGGTCGATGTAGCGGTGCGACTGGTCGTACGGCGCCATCGACAGCAGCTGGCGCAGCTTGCGTTGCGCGAGCACCGGCGAATTCAGGTGGATATGGCCGACGTTGCCCGGGCCGTCGACGAAGACGTTGCCCTCGCGCCCGATCTGGGTCGCCAGCGACATCACGCAGTCCTCGCGCAGCGGGTCCATCGGCGGGTTGGTGACCTGGGCGAAGGCCTGGCGGAAGTGGTCGTACAGCGAGCGCACCTGTTGCGACAGCACCGCCATCGGCACGTCGTCGCCCATCGAGCCGGTCGCCTCCTGCTCGATCTCGGCGAGCGGGCGCAGCACTTGCTCGCGTTCTTCGCGGGTCAGCTGGAACAGCTTCTGGAAACCGGCCAGGGTGTCGTGGTCGAAGGGCTCGGCGGTCAGGTTGGGGTCGATCAGCTCGCTGTGCAGGTAGGTCATGCCCTGCTTGAGCCAGCGCTTGTACGGCGCGCGAGCGCGGTTGATGCGGTCGATCGCCTCGGAGTCGAGCAACTCGCCCTGGTAGAGGTCGGCGGCGATCATCTCGCCGGGGCCGAGCTTGCCCTTGGCTTCGATCTCTTCGACCGGCAGTTCCCACACCCCGGCTTCGGAGGCGATCAGGAAGTGGCGGTCGCGCGAACGCAGCCAGCGCGCCGGGCGCAGGCCGTTGCGGTCGAGGGTGCAGGCGGCGTAGCGGCCGTCGCAGGTGACGATGCCGGCCGGGCCGTCCCAGGGTTCGGTGTTGAGCGCGTAGTACTCGTAGAACGCGGCGAGGTCGGCGTCCTTGTACTCCAGCGACTGGGTCGCCGGCGGGATCAGGATGCGCATCGCCTTGAGCAGGTCCATGCCGCCGGCCTGCAGCACCTCGAGCATGTTGTCGAGGCTCTGCGAGTCCGAGCCGTCGGTGCCGACGACCTGGTCGAACTCGCGCAGGTCCAGCACCGGCGTGCGCCAGGCGTGCGCGCGCGCCTGCGCCCAGGCGCGGTTGCCGGCGATGGTGTTGATCTCGCCGTTGTGGGCGAGCAGGCGGAACGGCTGCGCGAGCGGCCAGCGCGGCGTGGTGTTGGTGGAGAAGCGCTGGTGGAACACCACCGCGCTCGCGGCGAGTTCCGGGCGTTGCAGGTCCGGATACAACTGCATCAGCCGGTCCGGCAACACCATGCCCTTGTAGCCGATGCTGGCCGAGGACAGGCTGACCACGTAGAAGTCGCGGAAAGCTTCGGCATCGGTCTGGCGCAGGCGTTGTTCGGCGCGGCGGCGCGCCAGGAACAAGGAGCGCTGGAACCCGGCCGGGTCGAACGGAGCGGCGGCGTCGACGAAGATCTGCTCGATCCGCGGCATGGTCTGGCGGGCGAGTTCGCCGCAGGCCGCCAGGTCGACCGGCACCACCCGCCAACCGGTCACGCGCATGCCTTCGCTGCGCAGGGTTTCGTTGAGTACGTCGCGGGCCTGGGCGGCCAGCGCGGTGTCGCGCGGCAAAAACACCAGACCGGAAGCGAAATGCGGGCCCGGGCGGATGTTGGCCTCGCGGGCGATCAGGCGCAGGAAAGCGTCGGGATGGCGAATCAGCAAGCCGCAACCGTCGCCGCTGAGCCCGTCGGCGGCGACGCCGCCGCGGTGGGTCATGCGCGAGAGCGCCTCGAGGGCGCGGTCGACCAGGGCGCGGCTAGGGCGATCGTCGAGTTGCGCGATCAGTCCGAAACCGCAGCTGTCCCGCTCGTCGCGGGGGTCGTACAGACTTTGTTGCCTGGCTTGCATCGCATCTCCGGACCGGTGGGGTGTTCCGTGGATCGCTAGCTCGCTATCGCTTTACGTTGTGGTCTGACCGGGTCCTTGCATCGATGTTCTAAAACTGGTCCCTGGAGGCGGTTCCCCAACGCGAAGCGATGTTCGCGATATCGATTGGTGGCTTGGCGGTGTTGCGGGAGGTTCGTGTCGCGGCATCGGTTCGATGCATCGATCTGCGGCGCGCAGGGCGCATCCGCCACTGGCGCGGGACGGAGCCCGCACCGGCAGTCTCAAAACCGAGCGTGTTTCGACTAAACCACAAATTGTGCGATGCGGCAATTCGCCCCGGGGCGCGGATTTTGACCCGCTTACACGCGCTCGCGGCTGTGAGCGCGTGCGCTCACACACGATTTTGTAAGCCAATGATCCGGATGGAAAAATTCCCGATTCGCCGAGCAATTAGTAACGTACGAAACCATCGCGCGATGACAAACGTCCCTGCCGCGCATCCGCTGCCGCGCTAGACTGCGCCACTCGCAAAGCCTCTCGCCCTTTGGCACCCATGACCTCTCCCTCCGCTCCTGCTTCGGGCGCGCGTCGTGCTGCGCTCGTCTTCATCTTCATCACCGTGCTGATCGACGTGCTGTCGTTCGGCCTGATCATTCCGGTGCTGCCGCACCTGATCGAGGACTTCGTCGGCGGCGACACCGCCAAGGCGGCGTACTGGGTCGGCCTGTTCGGCACCGTGTTCGCGCTGATCCAGTTCGTGTTCTCGCCGATCCAGGGCAGCCTGTCGGACCGTTACGGCCGGCGCCCGGTGATCCTGATCTCCTGCCTGGGCCTGGGCCTGGACTTCATCCTGATGGCGGTGGCCAACACCCTGCCGCTGCTGCTGATCGGCCGGATCATCTCCGGCATCACCGCGGCCAGCTTCACCACCGCCAACGCCTACGTCGCCGACGTCACCCCTCCGGAACAGCGCGCCAAGAGCTTCGGCATGATCGGCGCGGCGTTCGGCGTGGGCTTCGTGATCGGCCCGGTGATCGGCAGCCAGCTCGGCGCGATCGACATGCGCCTGCCGTTCTGGTTCGCCGCCGGCCTGGCCCTGCTGAACTTCTTCTACGGCTGGTTCGTGCTGCCCGAATCGCTGCCGCCGGAAAAGCGCACCGCGCGCTTCGACTGGGCCCATGCCAATCCGTTCGGCTCGCTGATGCTGCTCAAGCGCTACCCGCAGGTATTCGGCCTGGCCGCGGTGGTGTTCATCGCCAACATGGCCCACTACGTCTACCCGAGCATCTTCGTGCTGTTCGCCGGCTATCAATACCAGTGGGGCCTGGACCAGGTCGGCTGGGTGCTGGCGGTGGTGGGCGTGTTCAACATCATCGTCAACGTCGGCCTGATCGGCCGCGCCGTCGCTTGGCTCGGCGAACGCCGCACTTTGTTGCTCGGCCTGGCCTGCGGGGTGATCGGCTTCATCGTCTACGGCAGCGCCGACACCGGCCTGGTGTTCCTGCTCGGCTTGCCGATCAGCGCGCTGTGGGCGATGGCGGCGCCGGCGACCCAGGCCCTGGTCACCCGCCAGGTCGGCGCCCACGAGCAGGGCCGCATCCAGGGCGCGTTGATGAGTCTGGTCAGCCTGGCCGGCGTGGTCGGGCCGGCGATCTTCGCCAGCAGCTTCGGCTATTTCATCGGCAAGTCCGCGCCGATCCACCTGCCGGGCGCGCCCTGGTACATCGCCGCGGCCCTGCTCGGCATCGGCCTGCTGATCGCCTGGCGCTATGCGCGAGTGCCGGCGCAGGCGCCGGCTGCGGCCGACGCGGTGGCCTGAACCAATGACACTGGCGGGGCCGCGAGGCATCGGCGAAGGTCGCCTGCAACATCCCCACAGGAGCCTCGCATGCGTGTATTCACCGGCCTCGCCGTTCTGACCGCCGCCGCGATGCTCGTCGCCTGCAGCGGCGTCGAGTATCGCGACACCAATGCCGCGGTCGATGCGCGTCCGGAATGCGCGAGCGGCCCGACGCGTCCCGGCGAGACTCCGCCGGCCTGGTGCGAGCGCAAGCTCGAAGCGAAGTGGGACTCGCAGGGCGGGTCGGAAAAGGTCGACTTCAAGAAGCAGGACGACGAGCGCTGAACCGCGTGTTTTCATAGCGACGGCCTTCGGGCCGCGCGTCTTGGCGCGGCCTTGACGGCCGGCCCCGTATTGCTGGGGCATGAGCGAGCGCGCATCGTCCGCAACCGTCAATCGCCGCGCCGCGCGCGCGGCCGGCCTGCGTTACGTCAACGACGGCGAACCCGGGATCGAGCGGCGCCGCGCCGGCCGCGGCTTCGCCTACCGCGACGCGCGCGGCCGTGCGGTGCGGACGGCGAAGACCCTTGCGCGGATCCGCGCCCTGGCGATCCCGCCGGCCTATACCGAGGTGTGGATCTGCAGCGACGCGCGCGGCCACATCCAGGCCACCGGCCGCGACGCGCGCGGTCGCAAACAGTACCGCTATCACCCGCAATGGCGGCAGCGCCGCGACGAGGGCAAGTTCGAACGGGTGATCGCGTTCGGCCGCGCCCTGCCGGCGCTGCGCCGCAGCGTGCGCCGCGACCTGAAGTTGCCCGGCTTCCCACGCGACAAGGTGCTGGCGATCGTGGTGGCGGTGATGGCCGAGACCCTGCTGCGCATCGGCAACCACGAGTACGCCCGCAGCAACCGTTCGTTCGGCCTGACCACCCTGCACAACCGCCACGTCGAGTTCCTGCGCGACGGCCGCGCGCGCTTTCGCTTTCGCGGCAAGAGCGGGTTGGCCCAGGAGGTCGACCTCGACAACACCAAACTGACCCGGTTGGTGCGGCGCTGCCAGCAACTGCCGGGGCAGGCCCTGTTCCAGTACCGCGACGACGACGGCCGGGTGCAGCCGGTCGATTCCGGCGCGGTCAACGACTACCTGCAACGCGCGATGGGCAGCGACTTCAGCGCCAAGGACTTCCGTACCTGGGGCGGCACTCTGGCGGCGTTCCGTCGCCTGGCCGCGATGCCCCTGCCCGAGCCCGCGCGCGGCGGCGCGCCGAGCGAACGCGCATTGGCGACGGCGCAGAACGCGGTGATCGGCGAAGTCGCCCAGGCCCTGCGCAACACCCCGTCGGTCTGTCGCAAGGCCTACATCGACCCGGCGGTGTTCGCCGGGTGGCGCGAAGGCCGCCTGGCGCGTTACGCCGACGGCGCCCGCGGCGAACTGCAGTGGGAGCGCGCCGCTTTGCGGTTCCTGAAGCAGGCGCGGCGCGGCTGATATCGCGGCCCGGCCCTGAAGAATAGGAGCGGCGCGAGCCGCGACCGCGGACCCGCGGCCGGCAACGTTCGTACGGGCGACGGCGTGGTCGCGGCTTGCGCCGCTCCTACTCCAAAGCAGTGATGTCGCCGGAAGCCGGCGGCATCAGAATCAGAATTCGCTCACGGCGCCATCTGCTCGAGCTCGGCCTGCGGCAACGGCAGCAGCGCCCAGAACGGCACCCGCGACTCCGCCCAGTCCTGCGCCGCGTCGTTGAGGATCTCGACCAGGGTCGCAGCGTCGTCGGCGTGCCCGGCCTGCCAGGGGCCGGCGTGTTCGATCAGCAGCAGATAGCCCGGCGCCGGCCACCACGACAGGTCGTTGACGCAATCGTTGAGCGCATCCCAGTTGTGGCCGAACCAGGCCGGGAATCGCAGGCCCGCGGCGATGCGCGTCAGCGCGTCGTCCTTGCCCGTGCAACCGGCGAAATCGACCCGGGCGACCGCGAACTCGAGTTCGGCCGCGGCATCGGCCAGCGCGCGCGCGTCGCGCGCGTCGATGAAATAGGCGCCGGCCTGGGCCGGGTCGGCGAGCAATTCGCGCGGATCGATCGAGCCGCTCATCGTGCGCCCCCGTCGGTTCGCAGGTCGAAGCGGGTGAAGCTGCGGTAGTGATCGGCGGTGTAGTAGTACTCCGACGGCGGGCGGCCGCCGGTGACGATGCGGCGCGCGCCGCGGTCCGCGGAACCCGGCGTTTCCACCGTGTACTCGCGGTAATAGCCGCGCGGTTGGCGCGGCAGGCGCTGTTCGCGGTTCTGGAACACGCCGCCGTCCTGTCGGTGCTCGAACGGGCCGCCGCTGGCGATGCGGCGCAAGGTGTCGCTCGCTTCCGGCGGCAGCGCGATCGAAGCGATCGGCAGGGCCTCGTCGTGGCCGCGGCCGGCGTCCTCGCGTCTGGTCTCGACGCGCCCGGCCTCGTCGCGCGCCGCGGGCTGCGACTTCGCCACCGGTGCATGCGAGGACGTGGTTGGTTGCGGCGACAGCAGGCCGCGTTGGCTCCAGGCCCACAGGCCGATCACGACCACGGCGGCGATCAGCCAGAGATTACGGCGCATCGGAGACTCCTGGCGGACGACGCCGGCAGTTTAGGTCATGGGACCCGGCCGCGCTCGCGGCTTCGACAGGCGACACCCGATGCGTGCGGCCGTTCGATCATCCATCGCGCTGCGCCCCGTCGCGGGCCATGCGACGGCCTCGTGGTCTCATGGTGGGGATCGAACGGCGCGCTCGACTCGCGTCCGACGCGGACCGGGCGATCCACCGAGGCGATCCACACTCACTCGAAAGGAGATGTAGGCAATGGAGATGATCCGTGTTTCTTCCTCGGCCATCGAGGCGATCGGCTACGACCTTGCGACCGGGCTGCTGAGGATCCGCTTCGTCGAGGGCCAGGACTACGATTTTCACGGCGTGCCCGAGAGCGTCAGCCTGGGCTTGATCGCGGCCACCTCGAAAGGCGGCTATTACCACGCCCACATCCGCGATCGTTACGCCAGCTGAGCAGCGTCATCGCGCGCACGCCGGCGAACCGGATTCGCCGGCATGCGATTTGACGGCCGGGATCGAGGCAGGTACTGCGATCAACCGCAGCCGATGTCGACGATGACGTTGTTCTCGTCGACATGGACGTTGACGCGGCCGTCCAGGTACTCCTTGGTGATCATCTGGCCCGGCTTGAGCACCCGCACGGTGTGGCCGCCGGCGCTGGTCTTCGCTTGCTCGACGGTGGCCGCATCGGCGGTCTTGCCGACCAGGCCGGCCTTGGCGGGCGCGGCGTTGCAGGTCGGACGCGACGGCATCGGCGAGGGCTCCCCGGGGGCGACGTTGCCGGGGGCTTGGGCGCCGGCGGGTTCTACCGCGGCGCTCGGCATTTCATCGGCGGCGCGGGGGCCGGCGCAGGCGGCCATCGCCAGCGGCAACGACACGGCGAGCACCGCGCTGGAGAACAGGCGCTGGAAGAGCAGGCGCTGCAGGGGCAGGCGGTGCGGAGGTAGCGACAGAGCGGTCCGGTTCGACATGGCGAAGTCCTTCGCTGGATGCGCGCGCGGCGCGATGGCCCGAGCCTGCCCCGGCACAGCTGTGCCCAGGGTTAACGCCGGGCCGCGGATGCCGCGATTCGCGACCGCGCGCACAGGCCTCAGCCGCAACGCAGGCCGGTGATGGCGCCGCGCTCGTTGACGTCGATGTTGAGGCGGTCCTGCTGGAAGTCCATCGTCGCCGCCATGCCCGGGGTCAGCACGCGCACGGTGCGGCTGCCGGTCTCGACGCGGACGCGTTCGACCACGTCGGCGCTCGGCGCGCGGCCGATGGCCCAGCGCGAAGCCTCGGCGTTGCAGGCGGCCGGGCTGATATCGGTCGGCGGGATCGGCGTGGCGCAGGCGGCCAGTGCCAGGGTCAGGGCGGCGCCGGCGATGAGCGAACGGAATCCGACGAGGCGGTCAGCGGGGTGCAGGGACATGGCGAGGCTCCGGGGCGTGGTCGCTGGCAGAGTGCGACCGGTGGCGTGTGCGGCGTATGAAGGCCGCGGGCCGCGCAGTGTAGCCGGGCCGTTCGCAGCGCAGATGACGCGCCTCCTCGCCGATGCCGGGGCGCGGACCGACACGTCGCCGTCCTGTCGCCAGCCCATCGCTCAGACCGGCAAGGCCGCCTGCGCCTCGACCAGCTTCAGCATCAGCTGCGCCAGGGTCACCACGTCCTGGTGATTGTGCGCGGCGACGCGGTGCAGCAAGGCCGAACTGCCGCCGCGCAGGAACTGCAGCCACGCGGCCGGCGCCTGCGAACCGGGCAGGTCGTCTTCGCGCACGATTCGCAACAGTTCGCGTTCGATGGTCGCGAGCTTGCAGTTTTCCCACACACCGCGATACAGGCGCCGGGTCGGGAACAACAGGTCGACATGGTCGAGCCCGGCCAGCGGATTGGCGATGCGGGCGAGGCGATAGCGCGTATTGAGCAGCGGCGCGTCGTAACAGCGGCCGTTGTAGCTCGACAGCACCGTGTCGGGCCTCAGCCATTGCGCGAAGGCGCGCAGCATCGCCGGTTCGGCGGCGAGGGTGGCGATGGTGAGCTGGCGGATGCGCAGGCCGTCGCCATGCGCCTCGTGGCGATGCCAATCGGCCGCACCGATCATGAAAGCGCGGGTGCCGGTGCCGCCGGCCAGGCCGGTGGTCTCGGTATCGAAAAACATCAGACGGCGCGGG
This sequence comes from Lysobacter sp. 1R34A, assembly GCF_051217035.1. Lineage (NCBI taxonomy): Bacteria > Pseudomonadati > Pseudomonadota > Gammaproteobacteria > Lysobacterales > Lysobacteraceae > Lysobacter > Lysobacter sp. 1R34A. The sequence goes on along the minus strand of NZ_JBPKJP010000016.1, from coordinate 25,814 downwards.
TCGAGCGCATCGTCGGGCCGCTTGGCGAAGGCCAGCGACAGCGCGGCTTGCGGCACCGGCAAGCGCAGGTGGACTTCGGTGAAGAACAGGCCGGGCGAGATTTCACGGCCGGGCATGGAGCGGTCGGCGACGGCATGCAGTACTGCGGGCGCGGCCGCCTGCGGCGATGACGCGCCCGGCTTGCGCTCGCGTTGCGCGATCAGCCGGCGCAGCGCGTCGAGGTCGGGGCGCACAGAGCGAATTTCCGGCAACCCGTCTTTTCCGAACAGGGTCGTGCCGGCCTCGGAGGGACCAGGGCGAGCCGCTCCCGGCGCCTTGTCGTCATGAGGTGAGGGACTGGCCAAGGGCGTAGAGGGACGCGTGCCGTCGAAGCGCGAACGAGGCAGAGCCGCGCCGGCTTCCGAAGCTTCGATAACCGCATCGTTCGCTTCCCGTGCAGCGACGCCGCTCCCCGCTTTGAAAAACAGGGGTTGGCGGAGATTTGCTTTAACTTCCGGTACACCCGCGTCGACCGGTGCCGCATCCGCCCGCCCGGCCTGCCGCTGCAGCATCCGCAGCTTGGCGATATCGATGCTCACGCGTCCCCGCTCCTGACGAGCTCGCTCTCGACGAGCTCGTTATCGACGAGCTCGCCCTGATCGAGGTGGCCTTCGCCGAGCAGACTCAGCACCCGGCGCGCGAGCGATTTCGGCGTGTTTTCGCTGCGGGTTTCGTCGACCGCCAGGATCGGGCCGACGCAGGCCGGGCAGCCGGCGCGGCAATCGCAGCGTTCGATCAGCTCGCGCGCGCGCGTCACCAGTTCGGCCTGGCGCAGCCACAGCGGCTCGCTGAGGCCCACGCCGCCCGGGAAGTTGTCGTACAGGTAGACCGTCGGCACGAACTGCTGCAGCTCCAGCGAGGCCATCGAGCCGCCCGGCACCAGCTCATGACCATTGCCGCGCAACTGCCCGCGTCCGCCGGCATCCTGGGTCGCGAACCAGGCGCCGTCGCCGTTGCCGACCGACTTCTGCAGGTCGCGCGCGTCGGCCATCACCGCGACCGTGGCGACCACGTGCAGGGCATGGGCGGCGCCGAGAAATCCGTCCAGCGCGTCCTGTTTCGAGTCGAAGCGCGACAGCAATACGCCTTGCGGCAACTGCCACCACACCGCGGTCGTATGCAGCTCCTGGTCGGGCAGATTGACCGGTCCGTAGCCGATGTTCTCGTGGGTGTAGTAACGGATTTTCTTATAGCCGGCGACGCGCCGCACCACGTGGACCTCGCCGTGGTGGCTGTCGCCGCGCCCGGCTTCGCCGCCGTCGAAGCGGTCCAGCACCTTGAGCTTGGTGTAGTCGATCGAGTCGGTGTAGTAGTCGACGTGGGTGCGGGTGACGTAGGCCTTGCGGCCTTCCCAGTCGAGGCGCTCGACCTGATAGGGCAGCGACTGGATCATGTGGATCGCGCCCTCGTACAAGGTCAGCGCGGCGGCCGAGTAATCGACCTCGGCGATGATCGCCTGGCGGCCGTCGCTGCGGTCGACCACGACGAAGTTGCCGTCGGCGACCGAGCGCAGGCTGACCGCATTGGCCGGGTAGCTGTCGGCGATCCACTCCCAGCGCTCGCCTTCGCGATGGACCACGCCGGTCTCGGCCAGCGCCTGCAGATATACCTCCGGGTCGATCGGGCCGAACGACTCGCCGTGCTGGAACGGCAGCTCGAAGGCGGCGCAGCGGATGTGGTCGAACAGGATCAGCGGCTGGTCCGGGGCGATCCGCGCGTGTTCGGGCGGGGCGTCGGCGAAGAAGTCCGGGTGCCGCACCACGTACTGGTCGAGCGGTTGCGAATTGGCGACCAGCACGCCGAGCGAGGGCTGCTGGCGGCGCCCGGCGCGGCCGAAGCGCTGCCAGGTCGCGGCGACCGAACCCGGATAGCCGTTGAGCACCACCACGTCGAGGCTGCCGATGTCGACGCCGAGTTCCAGCGCCGAAGTCGAGACGATGCCGTCGATGCGGCCGTCGCGCATCGCCCGTTCGGCTTCGCGCCGCTCGGTCGGCAGGTAGCCGCCGCGGTAGGCGCGGATGCGCGCGGGCTTGCGCGGGTCGTGGTCGAACACGTCCTTGAGGTATTTGGTCAGCACCTCGACCATCAGCCGGGTCTGGGCGAACACCAGGGTCTTGAGTCCTGCCTTGATCGCGATGCGGGCGATGCGGTTGCTCTGCGAGCGCGCCGAAGCGCGCAGGCCGAGGTCGGGATTGACCACCGGCGGGTTCCACAGCAGCACGTGCTTGTCGCCGGTCGGCGCGCCGGAATCGAGGATCGCGCGCACCGGCTGTTCGATCAGCGCCTGCGCATGCGCCTGCGGGTTGCCGATCGTCGCCGAGCACAGGATGAATTGCGGCGCGACGCCGTAGAACGCGCAGATGCGCTTGAGCCGGCGCAGCACGTCGGCGACGTGGCTGCCGAACACGCCGCGATAGGTGTGGATTTCGTCGATGACGATGTAGCGCAGGTTCTCGAAGAACTGCGCCCACTTGGTGTGATGCGGCAGGATCGCCTGGTGCAGCATGTCCGGGTTGGACACGACGATGTCGCCGTGCAGGCGGATCGCCTGGCGCGCATCGCCGGGCGTGTCGCCGTCGAAGGTGAAGGCCTTGACCCCGAGGTCGCCGGCGCGGTTGAGTTCCAGCAGTTCGGCGACCTGGTCTTGCGCGAGCGCCTTGGTCGGGAACAGATACAGCGCCTTCGCGCCCTGGGTCATCGCCGCGGCCACCACCGGCAGGGTGTAGCACAGCGACTTGCCCGAGGCGGTCGGGGTGACCACCGCGACGTGTTCGCCGGCCTGGGCCGCCTCCCAGGCTTCGGCCTGGTGGCTGTAGAGGCGTTCGATGCCGCGCGCGCGCAGCGCCGCCTTGAGCGGCTCCGGCAACGCCTCCGGCAGCGGCGCATAGCGGCCCTCGCGGCCGGGCAGGGTGAAGCGTCCGGTGATGCGGTCGCGGTAACGGTGCTGCAGGCGGTCGGCCAGCGCGCCGCCGTGGCGTGCGTCGACGGCCTCGTCGGCGCGCGCCAGGGCGCGCTGCGCGGCCGCGGCCGGGACGAGGTCGCGAGGGGACGGATCGATCAGGGCGGACATATCGGGGCGGGGCGCCGGCTGCAGGGACGGAGTCTCGTTGTACGCGACGATAATCTCAGTCCATGAGACGGCGTGCCGGCCGCGGTCTGCCGCCATGAACGATTCACCGTTCGTGTCGAACGCCTTCGCGGTCCGCGCCGTTGTTGGGCGGGCGTGGCGCGGCTGCCGCTCGTCGTGGACGCATCGGTGGCGACGCCTTCAGAATCGGCGGCTGCGGGAATTCGGTTCGGCCGGGCCGCGCGTATGACGGCATGCCGCACGCCGAAGACAGACCGGCGTGATCCGGTTCCGTCATCGTCTGCCTGGGCAACGCGATCGAGGGTGAGCGTTGCAACCGACAACTCAGCGCCAGCAAATGGAGATTAGACCGTGACTGACGAGAAGAAAGGATGCCCGACCGGTGTACGTTGTTCGCATAGGCGCTTGAATTCGGGCCGACCCCCGCTGTCGAATGCCATCGCATCGGCTTGCGTGGTGATTGCCGCGCTGACGGCGCACAGCCCGTATGCCGCAGCCCAGGCCAAATCGGACGACCAAGCCGTAGCCCCCATGGGCAGCGGAAAAGCGGCGGCGACCTTCGCAAGCAAGGATCGACTCGAGATAGAAGCGATGCTGACCGACAAATTGCAGCGCGTCGTCGATCGTCAGAAGCGTCTGGAAGGACAGGGTCGGGCCGTTCGCGTCAAAGCGACCCTCGACACCGGCAGCAAGGCTCTCGTCATCGACCTGAGCAAGGCCTACGTGCCGAAGTTCAATGGCGGGCGGTTCGAAGACCAACAGCACGAGCTGGCGATGGTCGCGATGTCGACCCTGCGCGGAACGGTCGCTGTCGATGAGATCAGATTCCTGTTCGATGGCGCGAGCATCGATCGGTACCTTCCGCAGGACGCGGTTCCGCCGCCGCAACCGCGGCCGTAGCGGGAGAGCGTGCCGGCCCTGCGATCGCGACCGGCCGAGCGCTCCGCGGCAGCGTCGCTGTGTCGCCTGGCAAACCTACGGCGTCCGGCGGCGACTCGGCAGGCGCCGGCACACCGCCGCTAATCCGCCGACGGTTCAGCCCCGGCGGGCCGCGGCCCTGTATCCTTGCGCGCCGCAGAACGCTCAGTCGTCCCATGAAGATCGGTATCGATTTCGGCACCAGCTATTCGGCCGCCGCGGCCCTCGTCGACGGCGAGGTCCGTACGATCCGCTTCGGCGAGGAGCGACAGTTCCGCACCACAGTGTATTTCCCGGAGGCGGTGCCGGACCCGAGCCAGTTCGAGCTGACCGACGCGCTCGAAGCCGAGGTCGAGGCGCAGGTGCGCAATGCGCGCACCCAGCAGACCCGTGCGATCAACGAGGCGCAGGCGCGGCGCGAGCACGCCGCGCGACTGCCGGTGGAGCAACGCGAGGCGGCGCTGGCGATGATCCCGACGCCGGCGCAGCGTTCCGAGCCGGACCTGCGCCGCGACGCCATCCGCGCGGTGCGCCGGCAGTGGCTGGAACAGCAGGTGCGCGAGGCGCGCGCCTCGGCGGCCTCGTTGCAGAACGCGGTCTACGGCGAGGAAGCGGTCGAGGCCTACCTCAGCGAAGGCTTCGGCAACCTGGTGCAGTCGCCCAAGTCGATGCTCGGCTACCAGCTCGCGCCGCATGTGCGCCAGACCATCGTCGGCATCGCCGGCTACATCCTCGAACACATCCGCCTGACCGCCGGCCAGCAACTCGGCGCCAACGTGCGCCGCGCGGTGCTCGGCCGCCCGGTCCAGTTCCGCAGCTCGCTCGGCGCGGCCGGCGGCGACCAGGCCCTCGAGATCATGACCGAGGCGGCCGCCAGCGCCGGCTTCGACGAGGTCAGCTTCCTCGAAGAACCGGTCGCGGCGGCGCTGGGCTATCACGCCCAGAGCGCCGCACGTCACCGCACCCTGGTGGTCGACATCGGCGGCGGCACCACCGACATCACCCTGGCCGAAGTCGGCGGCCCGCAGGCGCCGGTGGTGCTGGGCTCCTGGGGCATCGCCCGCGGTGGCGTCGACGTCGACCTGTCGCTGAGCCTGTCGCGCTTCATGCCGCTGTTCGGCAAGGGCGCGACGCGGGTGCCGGCGCACCATTACGTCGAGGCCGCGACGGTCCACGACGTGGTGCGCCAGCGCGAGTTCCAGCGCCGCGACAGCTACCGCGAAGTCGACGCGCCGTTCGGCCCGCGCCTGATCTCGCTGCAGCAGGCCGGCAACACCACGCGCCTGAGCCGGGCGGTGGAATCGACCAAGATCCGGCTGAGCACGCAGGGCGACAGCCAGGCCGCGCTGGACTACATCGAGCGCGACCTCGCCCTGGCCTCGACCGCCGAGGACCTGGCCCGCGCCGCCGATCCTTTCCTCGGCAACCTGGCCGAACTGCTGCGCGAGGTCGGCGCCGAGATCGCCGCCGAGCACGGCGCGGCCCCGGCGGCGGTCTTCCTGACCGGCGGCATGTCGCGCGCGCCCTACGTGCGCGAAACCGTGCGCCAGTGCTTCCCGAACGCGCGCCAGGTCGCCGGCGACGCCTCGCTCGGCGTAGTCTCGGGGCTGGCGTTCGCGGCGGCGCGGGAGGCTTGATCGACGAAAGTCCGGCGCCAGGCCGCCGACCGCTGTCGGAACATGCCCAGGGCTATGGCAAGGTAGGAACACAGCGTGTGAGCTGCCAGGAGGCTGAGTCGTGCAGAAGGAATCGGTACACGTGCCGGCATCGGTGCCGGCGGTCCCCATGGAATGGGCGCTGGATAAGTTCAGGCAGCATCCCAAGACGGCGGTGGTGTCCGCTGCGACGCTGTGGGGCGGCGCGATCGTCCTCCACCATTTTTTTCGAATCGGGTACCTGCCGGTTCTTGCGTTAACGGATTTGCTCGGGGTGGTCATCGCCTCGGCGGCGATCGGACTGATTCTGCTGCTCGTAGTGATGGTCTTGCTGGTGTTTCCGGGCTTGATGCTGATCTTCTGGCGCCGCCAGGGCATCGGTCCGAAGACGGTCGTTCGTCTGCGAGCAGGCCAGCCGTTTCGCCGTCGCTGGAAGCACGAGTGCTATGCCCTGACGAGCGCGGCGGCTGCAGCCTTCGCCGCGGCGGTCTACAGCGCGATGTTGCTGTACGTCAAAGTCCCCTACCTCATCGTGCTGGTCTTGGTACCGCCCCTGACGGCGGTGGTGATGTTGGAAACCCCGCGTCGCGAGAGCTTCGTGATACAGCCGTTGCGCAAAATATCCGGGCTGTTTCTGTTTCAGTTCTACTGCTATGTGCTGGCGTGGTCGTTCATCGCCCTGATCCTGCTACTTTGGCAGCACGAACCGAGCGCGACGTTCTTGGCGAACACGGCCGTACTCGTGGTGACAGCGATCTTTCTACACGTAGTGATGTTGGCCGTAGCCGACATGCCTGGCCGGGCGAAGATCGTCGTGCCGGTGCTGATGGTGATCTACGTATTGGTATTCACCAGTTCATTGTCGATTGGGGCCGGCCGGATCATCGGTTTCTTCGGTCTAGGCCAGATTTCCCGCGTCGACATCGCATTGACCAAGTCCGGTTGCGATACGGTCAATGCGATCTGGAGCAAGCGTCCTTGCGTGGTGGTCAACGGCGGCAATCCGAGTTCGTACCTGTTGGCGGACGTGGATCTAGTCACGCGCATAGGGCCGCATTATCTGATTGGCGAGCGCGGCGTCGTCGCCGATCTCAACGATCGCCGCTTGATCCGCATTGCGATACGCAGCGAAGACGTGCTCGGATGGGCCCGGGTCAGAGAGGAAGGATCGCCGCCATGAAGCCCCATTCCCCCTCCTGCGACCGCAACCGCGATCCAATCCTCGAGGTGTTGCGCGAGCATTACGCCGGGCGCCGGCGGGTGCTGGAGATCGGCAGCGGCACGGGGCAGCACGCGGTGTACTTCGCCGCGGCGATGCCGTGGCTGAGTTGGCAGTGTTCGGACCGCGCCGAGTACCTGCCCGGCATCGCGCTGTGGCTCGACGAGGCGGGGTTGCCGAACACGCCGCCGGCGGTCGGGCTCGACGTGGCCTGGCCGCGATGGCCGGGCGAGGGCGAGGCGCCGCGCTTCGACGCGGCGTTCAGCGCCAACAGCCTGCACATCATGGGTTGGTCGCAGGTCGAGGCCTTCTTCGCCGGGCTCGGCCGGGTGCTGGCGGTGGACGCGACGGTGGTGGTCTACGGGCCGTTCAATTACCGCGGCGAATTCAGCAGCGACAGCAACCGCGAGTTCGACGGCTGGCTGAAGGCGCGCGACCCGCAGTCGGGGGTGCGCGACTTCGAGGCGGTCGATGCCCTGGCCGCGGCCATCGGGCTGCGTCTGGTCGCCGATCGGGCGATGCCGGCCAACAACCGTTGCCTGGTGTGGCGTCGGTCGCCGCCGCACAATGCCTGATCCCTCGGCTACCCGACTCCGGCCATGACGCCTCGCCTGCTTTGTCTGGCCCTGTTGTCGTTGCTGTTCTTGTCGGGCTGCGGCCGTGACTCGGCGCCGGCATCGCCCGAGACTGCAACCCACCCCTCGACCCAGACCGCCGACGCGCCGTGGCGGGTGTCGGCCTGGCCCTTGCAGGTCGACGCGGCGGCGGCTCAACCGGATCTGATCGCCACGCCCGATGGACGAGTGTGGCTGTCGTGGATCACCGGCGAGGCCGGCAAGTTCGCCTTGCGTTACGCCGTCGCCGATCGCGACGGCGGTTGGCCGCGGCCGCCGCAGTCGATCGCGGTGGGCGAGGACTGGTTCGTCAATTGGGCCGACACCCCGCATCTGGCGGTGAGCGCGGACGGCGCGGTGTGGGCGCATTGGCTGCAGAAATCCGCGCAGGCGCCGTACGCCTACGACGTGGTGCTGGTGCGCTCGGCCGACGGCCGCGCGCCGTGGTCGGCGCCGCTCAAGGTCAATACCGACGGCGGCCAGAGCGAGCACGGTTTCGTCTCGATCTGGCCCGACGGCGCCGACGCGGTCGGCATGGCCTGGCTCGATGGCCGCCACAGCAACAGCGGCGAGCGCGGTCACGGCGGCGGCCACGCGGCGGGCTCCGGCGCGATGAGCCTGCGCAGCGTGCGGATCGGCGCCGACCTGCATCGTTACGGCGAAGTCGAACTCGACGCCATGACTTGCGATTGCTGCCAGACCGACGCGGCGATGACCGCGCGCGGCCCGCTATTGGTCTATCGCGACCGCAGCGAGGGCGAGGTGCGCGATATCGCCGTCACCCGTCGCGACCGCAGCGGTTGGACGCAGCCGAAGCTAGTGCATGCCGACGGCTGGGTCATGCCGGCCTGCCCGGTCAACGGACCCTCGGTCAGCGCACGCGGCGAAAGCGCGCTGGTGGCCTGGTACACCGCCGCGGGCGACACGCCGACGGTGCAGGCGGCCTACAGTCGCGACGCCGGCGATCGCTTCGGCCCGCCGCTGGTGCTCGACCGCGGCGAACCGGTGCAGGGACGGGTCGACACCGCGCTGAGCGCCGATGCGGCCTGGGTGCTGTGGCTGCGCGAAGAGCGCGGCGGCCAGAGCCTGCAACTCGCGCGCCTGGCGCCGGATCTGTCGCGGGTGCGCCAGCGCATCGAGGTCGCGCGCCTGCAGGGTCGCGGCCGCGGCACCGGGTTCGCGCAGATGGCGGTGACCGGCGAGGCGGTCCACGTGGTCTGGACCGACTATGTCGGCGGCGCGGCGGTCCTGCGCGGAGCGCGGGTTCAGCCCGAGGCGACGGTGGTCAGCAAGGGCGAATCGAACATCGCCGCCGGCGAGATCACCGGTTCGGCCAGCGGCACCCGTTCGCCGTAACGCTCGCGCAGCTTGGCCTTCACCGCCGGATCGTCGAGCTTGAAGCTGCGCAGCGGCTGCAGCGCGCCGATGCGCAGGCCCAGGGCGCGGTCGTACAGCTTCCAGACCAGCTCCGAGCAATAGATGCGCTGGTCCGACCATTCGAATGCCAGGTCGTAGCGTCGCCCGCGAAAGGCGTCCGCGGCATCGCGCAGCTGGCTCGCCTGCCGCGCGTTCAAGGGCGTGCGCAGGCGCTTGAGCACGTAATGGCCGCCTTCGCCGCGTGCGATCCAGCGCTGCAAGGGGGTGTAGGCGACCGGATCGATCGCCTCGAACACGTAGGGCTGGCCGTCGCGATGCAGGATCATCCCCATGTGGCTGTAGCGCGAGCCGGTCGCGTGCTGGATCGCCTGGCTCTGCGAGGAGCGCGAGACATGGAAGATCACGTCGCCGTCGCGCACCTGCGGCGGCCGCGCCTCGGCGCAGCCGGCGCCGGCCAGGGCGAGCAGGGCCGACAGCAGCGCGCACGCGAGGGCAGGACGTGTCGTCATCGCCGGCTCAGCCGGCCGCCGCCGGCGCGGTCGAGAACAGCCGCAGTTCCTTGGCGTCCTCGCTCATGCGGACCATGCCCTCGAAGCGCAGGCCCAGCCGCTCCAGCACTTTGATCGAAGGTTGATTGTCGGGGTCGGTGATCGCCAGCACCCGCGACAGCGCCAAGGCTTCTCGCGCATGGCGCAGCACCGCCTCGCCGGATTCCAGCGCATAGCCGCGCGACCAATGGCGCGGCAGGAAGGCGTAGCCCAGGTCGGGGTCGGGCAGGGTCTCGCGCCGCAGCAGCCCGCACATGCCGATGACCTCGCCGCTGTCGCGCAGCTCCACCCGCCACAGGCCGTAGCCGTGGCGCGCGTAGCTCTGCGACGGGCCGTCGAGGATGTAGCGGATCGCACCGTCGAGATCGCGCACGCCGCGGTCGCCGATGTTGGCGATGAAAGAGGGTTCGTTGAGCAATTCGAGGATGAAGCCGGCATCGTCCGGCGTCAGTTCGCGCAACAGCAGGCGTTCGGTCTGGATCGGCGCGGTGGGCGGCATTTTGGGCGGCATCGGCGGCATCGGGTTCGCTGGGGTGCGGCGTGCGCTCTCGCCGCCGGGGTCGGTGCACGATACGCCAGCGCGCCGCGTCCGCGCAGCATCGGAACGCGCCCGGGTTTGCGCTACCCTGCCGGGCCACGCACCGGCAGGTCCCGGCCATGGATTCCAGCGACGCGGTCCAGAACATCCACCCGGTTTCGGACGAAAAGCGGCGCGCGGTGCTCGCCGCCCTGGAGGCGGTCGAACGCGAGCACGACGTGCGCATCGTCTATGCCTGCGAATCCGGCAGCCGCGGCTGGGGTTTCTCCTCGCCCGACAGCGACTACGACGCCCGTTTCGTCTACGTCCATCGCCGGCCCTGGTATCTGACGGTCAACGAACGCACCGGGCCCGGCGAGCCGCAGCGCGACGTGATCGAGCTGCCGATCGACGACGAACTCGACATCAGCGGCTGGGACCTGCGCAAGGCGCTGCGGCTGCTGTCCAAGTCCAACCCGACCCTGTCGGAATGGCTGCGTTCGCCGATCGTCTACCGCGAGGACGGCACGCTCAGCGCCGGACTGCGGACCCTGGCCGACGAGTTCTACTCGCCGGTCGCCGCCTGGCACCACTACTTCAGCCTGGCCCACGGCACCTCCCGCGCGCACCTGGGCGGCGAACACATCCGCACCAAGAAATACCTGTACGTGCTGCGCCCGGTGCTGGCCTGCCAGTGGATCGAACGCGAGCAGGGCCCGCCGCCGATGGCGTTCGAGGATCTGCTGGAACGCCTGCTGCCCGACGGCGAAGTGCGCGAGGCGATCGAGGCCTTGCTGGCGCGCAAGCGCCACAGCGCCGAGGTGTCGGCCGGGCCGCGCGTGCCGGCGATCAGCGACTTCCTCGGCGCCGAGCTGGAACGCATGCAGGCCTTGGGGCAGTCGCTGCCGGCGGCCAGCGGGCGGGCGGACCGGCTCGACGGGTTTTTTCGGTCGGCCTTGGTGGATTAGGCGAGGCTGCTAGGGGCGCCGGCGGTCGAGGGTTCGCGGTCGCGGCTTGCGCCGCACCTACCCAGGAGCGACGCCAGCAAGGGTAGAGCGGCGCGAGCCGCGACCGCGCCGATGCGATGACCGCGCAAGCTTCAGTGCGCGAACCGCTGGCCGCCTTACCTGGACAACTGCAGCGACTGCTGCAAAGGCTCGATCGTGCCCTCGCCGCGCATGACCTTCTTGTACTCGGCGCGCGACACCGACACGTAACGGTCGTTGCCGCCGATCTCGACCTGCGGCCCGTCCTGCACGGCGCGGCCGGCTTCGTCGACGCGCACGGTCATGGTCGCCTTCTTGCCGGAATGGCAGATGGTCTTGATCTCGGTCAGCTCGTCGGCCCAGGCCAACAGATACTGGCTGCCTTCGAACAGCTCGCCGCGGAAGTCGGTGCGCAGCCCGTAGCACAGCACCGGAATGCGCAGGTCGTCGACGATTTCGCTGAGTTGCCAGACCTGCGAGCGGGTGAGGAACTGGGCCTCGTCGACGAGCACGCAATGCAGCTGCCCGTGCGCGGCGATGTCGGCGCGGATCAGCCGTTCCAGGTCGGCATCGTGGCCGAAGGCGACCGCGTCGGCGCGCAGCCCGATCCGCGAGGCCACCGTGCCGCTGCCGGCGCGGTCGTCCAGGCGCGGGGTCAGGATCGCCACGCGCATGCCGCGTTCCTGGTAGTTGTGCGCCGACTGCAGCAGCGTCGTGGTCTTGCCGGCGTTCATCGCCGAATAATAGAAATAGAGCTTGGCCATGGCCGCAGTTTAGGGCGCGGCGCGGCGCCGCCACAGACTTGACGCGCGGCGCCCGGCACTGAAGGGCGCGGTCCGCCCATTCAGTCGGGCCGCGCGCCGGTGTCGCGTCAGTGGGGACGCGGCGGGTCGTTCGTGCCCTGCGCGGCGGGCGGCGGCAGCGCGGCGCCTTCCGGATTCATCGCCTCGACATCGCCGATGTTGACCGTGCCGCCGAGTTTCAGCCGCCACAGCCGGTCCTGGCGCTGCCAGTACTGCTCGGCGTTCCAGTTGGCGTCGGCGTACAGCCCGCCGGTCAGGGCGACCGCGCCGGAGGCGTCGCGCTGCCCGGCCAGCACGCCGACGTCGGTGCCGATATGGCTGCCGGTGATCTGGTTGCGCAGGCGTTGCAGGCGGCGGGCGTAGCGCGGCTTGACCGTCGGATCGCCGTACTCGCGATACAGCGCCGGGCCCTGTTCGAGCGCGCGCTGGCGCTCGGCTGCGCTGAGCTGCGCCCAATAGCGTTCGCGCAGGCCGACCAGGTCGCGATAGCCGCGTTCGGCGGCGAGGTCCATCCAGACATAGGCCAGGGCCCGGTCGGCCGGCACGCCTTCGCCCTTCCAGTACATTTCCGCGACCAGGCCTTGCGCGGGCTTGTCGCCGAAGTAGCCGGCGCGGCGGAAATGATCGAAGGCGACCGCGTGATGCCCGCGCCGATACGACTGCAGGCCAAGCTGGCGGTATTCGACGTCGGGATGCAGATGCATGTAGCCGACGTCGGCCAGCCCGGCATCGGCGGCCGGATCGGGGCCGGTCGGCGTCGCCGCCGGACTGGCGCCCGCCGCCAATGAGAGAGCGAACAGACCCACGATCAGACGTCCTGTCACGGCAAGCGCTCCGGTGCTCGCGCCGGGCGGAAGGCCGGCGCGGCGGCGAGGGTAGCAAGCCCGGGCCGAGCGCGCAGCCGCGTCGCGCGCTTCAGGGGCGCTGGCCGCTCATGATCTGCTCCAGGATGCCGACTTCGACGCTGCTGCCGCTTTGCCAAACCGCGTCCTCGACCGCCCAGTAGCGGCGAGTGTCCAGGCGCCACTCGGCGTACATCGGGCGCAGGTCGATCGCGTCGCCGGGGTCGAAAAGGTCCGAGCCGCCGCGCGAGGCGAACACGCGCAGGTTGCCGGTGCTCAGGCCGGCCGGGCTGCCGGTGATGCGGCTGCGGGCGCGGGCGACTTCGCGCTCCATGCGCGGCTTGGCGACTTCGTCGGCGTACTCGTCGAAGATCGCCACACCCACCTGCAGAGCGCGCTGGCGTTCGCTCTCGTCGAGCTCTTGCCAGATCTTCTCGCGCAGCAAGACGAACTGCGGATAGCCGCGCTCGGCGGCGAGGTCGGCCCAGGCATAGGCGAGGGCGCGGTCGTGCGGCACGCCGAGGCCGTGCCAGTACATCAGGCTGAGCCGGTGCTGCGAGTACTTGTCGGCATAGCGCGCGGCGCGGCGGAAGAAACGCGAGGCGTCCCGCCACTGCCCGTGGCCGGCCGCGTCGGTGCCGTACAAGCGCCACAGTTCGTTGGGGTGGGTCGCCGACAGGCGCTGGCGGGCGTCGAACTCGCGCTGGCCGATGCGGTCGGTTTCGGCGCTGGCCAGCCGTTCCGGGGTCGCCTCGACCGGCGTCGAAGCGGTGGTGGGCATGCCGGCGGGCGCCGCACCGGCGGCCGGGCCGGCCAGGGCGGCCAAGGCCAGGCCGATGCCGGTCAGCCGGGCGACGAGATCACGTGTCATGGCGAGCTCCGACGAGGCCCGGCGCGGTGCGGGCCTGAGCCGCCCAGCCTACTCCAGCCGCCCGGTCCGGTCGTACCGGCCGGGCGGTTAGACTGTGCGGCCTGACCGGCCCTTGCCGGCGATCCGATACTCCATGCACGGTCTCAATCCTCCCCAGCGCGCCGCCGTCCTCAACACCGAAGGGCCCTTGCTCGTGCTTGCCGGCGCCGGCAGCGGCAAGACCCGCGTCATCGTCGAGAAGATCGCCCATCTGATCGCGTCCGGCCGCATGCCGGCCAAGCGCATCGCCGCGATCACCTTCACCAACAAGTCCGCCAAGGAAATGCGCGAGCGCGTGGCCAAGCGGATCCGCGGCGACGGCGCCGACGGACTGACCATCTGCACCTTCCATGCGCTGGGGCTGAAGTTCCTCCAGTACGAACACGCCAAGCTCGGCCTGCGCCGCGGCTTCAGCGTGTTCGACAGCGACGACAGCAACGCCCAGATCAAGGACCTGCTGCCGGCCGGCAGCAAGCCCGATGTGATCGACGAGATGCGCAACCTGATTTCGCGCGCCAAGAACTCCGGCCTGTCGCCCGCCGAAGCCATGCGCGAATCGCGCAGCGCGCGCGAGATCGAGGCGGCGACGGTGTACGAGATGTACCAGGCGCGCCTGACCACCTTCAACGCGGTCGACTTCGACGACCTGATCCGCCTGCCCGTGCAGTTGCTCGAAGCCGACCCCGAGGTGCAGCTGGCCTGGCGCGAACGCATCGGCTACCTGCTGGTCGACGAGTGCCAGGACACCAACGACGCCCAGTACCGGCTGCTCAAGGCTCTGGCCGGTCCGCGCGGCCTGTTCACCTGCGTGGGCGACGACGACCAGTCGATCTACGCCTGGCGCGGCGCCAACCCCGACAACCTGCTGGAGCTGGGCAAGGACTATCCGAACCTGCAGATCATCAAGCTCGAACAGAACTACCGCTGCAGCAACCGCGTGCTGCGCGCAGCCAATGCGCTGATCGCCAACAACCCGCACGAGCACCCCAAGACCCTGTGGAGCGACCAGGCCGACGGCGAGCGCATCCGGGTCTGGGAATGCCGCGACAGCGCCCACGAGGCCGAGAAGGTCGCCGCCGAAATCCAGTACCTGGCGCAGAAGAACGAGGCGATGTGGGCCGATTTCTGCATCCTGTTCCGCGGCAACCACCAAAGCCGCGCGCTGGAAAAAGCGCTGCAATTGTTGCGCGTGCCCTATCACCTCAGCGGCGGCACCGCGTTCCTGGAGCGCGGCGAGGTCAAGGACGCGCTGTCCTGGCTGCGCCTGATCGCCAACCCCGACGACGACGCGGCCTTTCTGCGCGCGGTGACCTCGCCCAAGCGCGAGATCGGTGCGACCACCCTGGCCAAGCTCGCCGAGATGGCGCAGCACGCGCAGCTGCCGATGTCGCGCATGGCCGAATCGATCAGCGCGATCAAGCAGCTCAGCCCGCGCGCCGGCACCGCGCTCGACGGCTTCGTGCAGATCCTGCGCTTCCTGCGCGCCGAAGCGCAGTGCATCAGCCCCGGCGAACTGGTCGGCGTGCTGGCCGAGCGCAGCGGCCTGCTGGCCTCGATCCGCGCCCAGTGCAAGGACGAGGCCTCGTTCCAGCGGCGCAAGGAAAACCTCGGCGAACTGTCGGGCTGGTTCGACGGCGGCAAGGGCGCGGGCCCGGGCGAACTGGCCGCGCAGCTGGCGCTGCTGTCGCATGCCGACAAGGGCGAGGCCGGCAATCAGGTGCGGTTGATGAGCCTGCACGCGGCCAAGGGCCTGGAGTTCCGTTACGTATTCATCGTCGGCGTCGAAGACGGCAACCTGCCGCACGACGCCAGCCTCGACGAAGGCCGCCTCGACGAGGAGCGGCGCCTGATGTACGTGGGTATCACCCGCGCCAAGGAAGCTTTGTACTTGTCGCATGCGCGCGAAACCCAGCGCTGGGGCGAACGCATCCGGCTCAAGCCGAGCCGCTTCATCGACGAACTGCCCGCGGCCGAATTGCAGCGCGACGGCGCCGACCCGGTCGCCGACGCGGCGCGCAAGCACGAGCGCGCGAACGCGGGGTTCGCGGCGATCAAGGCGTTGCTGGAGAACGGCTGAGCGGGGCGAGTCGGAGCGCCGAGAAAGTTCCCTCTGCCCCCGCTGGAAGGACGGGCGTGATGCAGGCGGTCGCCACAACGCCAAGCCGACCTGGCGACCCGACGACGGAACGCGCCGAAACCTGCCCCTTGCAGAAGGGGGCAGGCGCCCGCGTCGCGCCGACGTCAGCCGCGTGGCGGCGGTGCCCGGGATTTGCGGTTCGCGCGCCGCGCCCGGCGGCCTGCGCAAAGCGCAAACCCCGCCACGCCGGTTGCAGCCGAATCGGCTAGTCTTGCCGCACTCGTCCACGAACGCGCAACGACATGGCCCTGTTGATCAACGCCTACTCCACGCTCGCCGCGCCGCCGGCGCCGGATTTCCTCGCCGCGCCGCCGGCCTATCGCGACCGCAGCGATGCCGAACTGGTGCCGCATCTGCAGGGCTTCGTCGGCTACGTGCTCGGCACGCTCGCGGACGGCATGGACGCGCGCACCTTCGCGGTGATCCGCCATCTGCAGCGGGTACAGAGTCATTACAGCTTCGAGGTCGAGGACGGCGCGTTCGAGGCCCTGGCCTCGTGGGCGCAGGCCGCGAACGCGGTCTGCTTCCTGCCCGACGGCTCGGTGCGCGACCCGGCCGGGCAAGTGCTGGTCAGCCAGGGCGAGCCCGCGGTCGATGCCGATTCGGCGCTGCCGTATCCGGCCGACGCGCGCGAACGCAAGGCGCGCAGCGAAGCCGAATTGCAGGCGCTCGGTGCGACCGTGCCGGCGCATCTGCCGCCGGTGCTCGGCGCCGGCGAAGTGCGCCTGCGCACGCCGGAGGAGGCCATGCGGCGCATGCTGGCGCTGACCGCGGTCGCGGTGCGCGCCGAATCGCTGGGCAGCGACCCGCTGTCGGCGGCTGAAATCGCCCTCAAGCTCGGCCCGGGCGTCGCCGCGCTGACCCCGGCCGAGCGCGAATTCATCGATGCCGAAACGCCCGACGAGGAAACCTGGGCCAATCACGGTTGGCGCTACGAAAGCGCGGCGTTGCTGCAGTGGGCGCTGGGCCTGACCGAGACGCTGCCGCCTCCGACGGCGATCTGCGATGCCGGCGAGGTCGCCCAGACCGCGATCGAACACGCCGACGAAGCCCGGATCGCCGCCGCGCGGCTGCGCCCGGTGCCGGAACTGCTCGACGCCCTCGATGGGATCTATCGCCGTCATTGGCTGGTCCGCCAGGCCCGCCTCGACGAAAAAGCGCCGCCGGCCGACCTGCACCCGAGCATCGTCTACGAGCGCCATTACGCGCTCAACTGGCTGCTGCGATTCGACGAGCAGGAGTGGGACGAGGTGGGGACGCCTACGTGAGGCTGGGAACGAGTTAAGAGGAACGAGTAACGAGTCGCAGCAGTTGTCGCATCGCTCTCGTTGCTCGTTGCTGACCACTCCTCAGGCGAGAAGTGGGCCAAGAGGAGTGAGTAGCGAGTGGAAGCAGCGCCCTCCTCACTCCTCGCTACCAACTTCTAGTTCCTAGTTCCCAGTTCCTAAGTTCCTCGGGCAAGACGTCCTCGCTCCTCTCACTCCTCATTCCTCACTCCTCTTGACTCACTTCCAGCTCCTAGTTCCTTCCCCTGGTTCCTCGGCCCCCACCCACCTCCAGCCCCCAGCCCGTCGCCATGCCCCCCTACACCATCCGCGACGCCACGCCCGCCGACCACCCGGCGGTGCTCGCGCTCAATCTCGAGTCCGAGGCCTTGATGAGTCCGCTCGATGCGCCGCGGCTGGCCGATCTGGACCGGCAGGCGGTTTATCACCGGGTGGTCTGCGACGGCGACGCCGTGGTCGCGTTCCTGCTCGCGTTCCGCGAAGGCGCCGACTACGACAGCCCGAACTATCGCTGGTTCTCCGAGCGCTACCCGGCGTTCATCTACGTCGACCGCATCGCCGTCGCCGCCGGCCACCGCGGGCGCAAGCTCGGCGGCCTGCTGTACGACGATCTGTTCGGCTTCGCCCGCGAACAGGGCTTCGACCGGGTCGTCTGCGAGTTCTACATCGTGCCGTTCAACGAAGCCTCCAGCCGCTTCCACGCGGGCTACGGTTTCGGCGAAGTCGGCACGCAATGGGTCGCCGGCGATACCAAGCAGGTCTCGCTGCAGGTCGCGCCCGTGCCGGCGTAGGCACTGAAGCCCGCCGAAGCCACTATCCCAATCGAAACCCAACTGCCGGAGTGGTCATGCGCCTAGCCCTGTCGATCCCGTTGCTGCTCGCCGTCGCCGCGCACGGCGCCATCGCCGGCGAAACCCGCAAGCCTGAGTTCCTGAACAAGCCCGAATTCCTGCGTTCGCCCGACCCGGCCGCGGCCAAGCTGCCGTTCTCCGAAGCGGTGCGCAGCGGCGACCTGCTGTTCCTGTCGGGTCAGATCGGCACCGTGCCCGGCGGCGATAACGCGCTGGCCCAAGGCGGCATCGCCGCCGAAGCCGAGCAGACCTTGCGCAACGTCCGCCAGGTGCTCGAACGCCATGGCGCCTCAATGAGCGATGTCGTCAAATGCACGGTGTTCCTGGCCGACATCGCCGACTGGCCGGCCTTCAACGAGGTCTACCGCAAGCACTTCAGTGCGCCGTTCCCGGCACGCAGCGCCTTGGCCGCGTCCGGGCTCGCCCTGGGCGCGAAAGTCGAAGTGGAATGCATCGCCCAGGCGCCGCCGCGCGAGCGCCGCTGACCGGCCGGGCCGCGGGAGCGCGGAAGAGCGCCGCAGCGCCCTGAACCATCGCGGCCGAGCCGGCAATCGACAGGGTTTTGCCACGGGGCCTACACTCCCCGCCTTGCCACGACCGAGCGCCCGCGCATGCAGACCCGCGCCTTGCCCCTGACCGTCCTCGCCTGCGCGCTCACCCTGAGCGCGTGCAAACCGGCGACCCCGCCGGCCGCACCCGCGGCTTCGGCGGACACCAAGCCCGCCCCGGCCGCCGCGCCGGCCGCGACCAGCGCCGACGACAACCTCAACGCGGTGCTGTGGATGCAGCGCTCGGTCGAATACCGCGCCACGACCGAGACGGTCTATCGCGCGGCCGCCGACAAGCTCGACACCGCGCTCAAGCAGCCCAACTGGGATGCGCTGGTGCCCGACGAGCGCGGCAACCCGGTCAAGGGGCTGAAGCCGGCCGTGATCATGGACGTCGACGAGACCGTGCTCGACAACTCGCCGTATCAGGCGCGCCTGGTGCGCGACGGCAAGGAATACGACGAAGTCACCTGGGACGCCTGGGTCGCCGAGAAGAAGGCCAAGCCGCTGCCGGGCGTGGTCGATTTCGCCAAGGCCGCGCAGGCCAAGGGCATCACCATCCTGTATCTGTCCAACCGCGCAGTGCACCTCAAGGAAGCCACCTTGGCCAACCTGCGCAGCGCCGGCCTGCCGGTCGCCGACGACCAGGTGTTCCTCGGCCTCGGCACGGTGGTCGAAGGCTGCGAGCAGAACGGCAGCGAGAAGAATTGCCGCCGCCTGCTGGCCGGGCGCCAGTACCGCGTGCTGATGCAGTTCGGCGATCAGCTCGGCGACTTCGTCCAGGTCGTCGCCAACACGGCGGAAGGCCGCGACGCTTTGCTGCAGCAGTACCACGACTGGTTCGGCGAACGCTGGTGGATGTTGCCGAACCCGAGCTACGGCTCGTGGGAGGCGATGACCTTCAACAACGACTTCAGCCAGCCGCGCGAAACCCGCCGCCAAGCCAAGCGCGCCGCACTCGATCTGGCGCCGTGACGCGGTCTCAGGCGTAACGGCGACGATCTATTGATATTAATCAATAAGTTACATCGCAACACTTCAGGTGTTGCATTAACTTTGGCGCGGCGTTAGGCTGCGCCCATCCCGGTGCCAGTCGGGGCCATGCCACAACTCGTAATCTTCCGGCGCAAGCCGGCTTGAAGGAGGCCTTGCGCCTCCTTTTTCTTTTGCTTCGCGCCGCGTGCGGCCACGCGCCGTGGGTCCGTGCATCGCGACGCAAGGCCCATGCATCGGCGATGCGCTCAGTACGTCACCGTCACCGTGATGGTGTCGCTGTAGCCGCCGATGCTCGGCGCTTGCGCGCCGACGCGGCCGTACACCGGCAGCGACTGCGCGCCGCCGCTGCCGGTGCCGGCCAGGGTGTCGCTGCCGAGAGTGTTGCCCCAGCGCAGGGTGCGCGTGCTGTTGCGATACAACTCGTAGACCACGAACTGGCCGGCGCCGTTGCGCATCCGCCGGGTCGTGCCGCTGGCGTACAGGCCGTTGTTGAGGCCGATCTGCCAGGCGGTGCGGCCGCTGCAGACCAGGCCGATCGAGGTAGTCCGGTCGACGTTCGAGGTGATCGGGCCGGGCACGTTGCCGAAGGCCAGGTTGGGCACCGGCTTGGGCGTCAGGGTGCAGCTGTTCGGCACCGACCCGTTGACGGTGAAGGGGAATTGGCTGGGAGCGCCGGCGCCGGTGCCACCCGCGATGCACGAGGCGGGCATCCCCGGAGTACCGAGCAAGGCTTCGGCATAGCGGAACTCGATCAGGGTGTCGGCGGCGGCGGTGAAGCGATTGACGTAAGTGCCGGCATTGAGCCCGGACTGGGCCGGGATGCGGCCGTACAGGGTCGCGTTAAGGGTCTGGCTGCCACCGAGCAAAGGCACGGCATAACTGAATTCCAATAGCAACGGATTGGGCACGGTGGCACTACCGCGCGAGCCCCAGATCGCAGTGCGCGCGGGATCGGTGTAAAGCTGCATGTTCATCGGATCGCCGAAGCCGTTGATCATGCGGCGCGGATTGAGCGTGCCGCCGCCGTCGGTGCCGCTGCGGATGCTCAGGCACATGCTGACTTTGGCATTGGCGAGCAAGGACAAACCAAAGGTGTTGCAGGTGACGGTTAGGGTTGCGGTCGCATCGGTAACGCCGCCGCTGGTCGGCGCGAAATTGAGATTGGTCATCGTGCCCGTGCAGGTCGTCGCCGCCGATGCGGGACGCGCGAATAGCGACAGCACCAGCATCAGCATCAGGCACGACATTGCGAACCGTAGACGATTCATGGCGACACCTGCCTCTGGCAGATCAGCGGGCCGATGCGCGGCACGCCGCCGCCGGCGGGATAGTCGAAGCGCACGCTGCAGGGCCCGTCGGCGGTATCGACGCGCACGGCGTTGTGCTCCTGCAGATTGTCGAAGTAGGTTTCGCCGTCGTAGCCGACCACCACGTTCGCGCTCGCATTCGAATCCGCATTCGTGCCCGCGTCGAGCCGCACGCGGCTGCCGACCGGCAAGGGTTCGCCGCGGGCATCGTGCAGCACCACCACCGCGGCGCGGACTTGCTCGATGCCGAAGCGCACCAGGGTGCCGGAGCGGTCCTGGGGCGTGGCCTGCACTTCGACCCGGTCCAGTCGCAGGTCGGCCGGCAGTTCCATCGGGTCGATCGCGATGCGGTTGCGTTGCCAGGCATTGAGCGGCGTCACCAGCAGCATGCCGTCGCGGTCGGTGCGGCCGATCGGGCGGTTCTCGAGCAGCACCGGCACGTCGGCGCGGCCGTCGGTCGATACCACCGCGAACGCGTCGCTGACGTTGCGCGCGGCGAAGGCGTGGCCGCCCATCCACACCAGCGAGCCGCTGGCGCTGGCATAGCCGTAGTCGACATCGCCCTGGCGCGCGAGGCCGAGGCTGTAGCGCCCGAACGAGGTCAGCCAGCCGGCTTCGGCCAGGCCGCCTTCTTCGCCGTCGCCGCCGCGCGCCTGCAGGCGCCAGCCGAAGCCGCCGTCGCCGGGCATCGGCCGGCTCAGGTCGAGCACCGCCTGGTCGCGGCCGCGGTTGCGCTGCGCCGAGGCGCTGAGCTGCAGGCTGCGATCGAAGTTCATCGAGAAGCCGAGGTAGACGCTGCGGTCCTCGGAGCGGTCGAGGTTCTGGTTGTAGGACAGGCTGAAGGTCGCGCCGCTGCGGAAGTTGCGCGACCAGGTCGCGCTGCCGTAGCGGGCCGGGGTTTCGCCGCGATAGAGCAGGCGCACGTAACTCAGGCCGATGCTGCCGAGCCGGGTATCGTTCCAACTCGCCACCGCGCGCTCGCTGACCCGCGGGGGAGCGAGGCCGTAGCGCGAGGCGACGTCGCGATACGCGCCGTGCGTGCGCTGGGTGTCGGCGGCGAGGTTGAAGCGTCCGTTGCTCCAGTTGTAGGCGGCGGCGTACAGCCAGCCGGCCTCGTGGCGATGGTCGTGGCGACTCTGGCCGTGAGCGAGCGAAGCGCTGACCACGCCGGCGCGGCCGAGCAGCCAAATCCCGCCGAGGCCGCCGTTGACCACGCCGTCGCCGCCTTCGGCATGCGCCTCGACGGTGAATTCGTCGCTGACGCCATAGCGCAGGTCGGCGCTGGCGAGCGGCTCGTTGCCGTAGGCGAACGAACGCAGGGCGTAATCCTCGCGCGCCAGGCCCAGGCTCAGCGACCAATCCGACAGGCCCTTGGCCAACAGTTGTTGGGCGGCATAGAACGGGAAATCGATCTGGCGGGTGCGGCCGAAGGCGTCGGTGACGACCAACTGCGCGTTGCCGGCGCCGGTGATGCCGGGAATGGTCGCGAGCTGGAACGGGCCCGGCGGCAGCTCGCCGCTGTATTGGCGGATGCCGTTGACGTACAGGTCGACCGCCGAGGGCACCGCGACTTCGCCGAGAAAAGTCGGCAGCGGCGTGGTGATGCGGTACGGCTGCAGGCCGAAATCGCGGCCGATGCGTACGCCGCCCAGGCGCAGCGGCCGGGTCCAGTCGAGCTGGCCGCTGATCACGTCGCCGACGCTGACGCTGACCATCGAGCCCGGCGAGGACCAGCGCCAGCTGCTGTCCAGGCGCACCGAATCGGTCCGACGCGGTTCGTCCTCGCTGCGATGGCTGCGGGTCACCGCGGTCTGGCTGAAGACGCCGCGGCCGAGGCCGAACGCACGCAGTTCGGCGAAGGCGCTGGTGCTGTCGCCGTGGTCGTCGCGGCTGCTGTAGAAGTCGTAATTGAGCAGCAGGCCGGGCGAAGCGCTCGCATCGGGGACATCGGTGCCCGGTGCGTTGAGGCGGGTGGTGGCCAGCGACAACAGCGACAGCGGCGCATCGATCGCGACGCGCTGCAGCGCCGCGTCATAGCGCACGGCGACGCCGGGCAGGCTGTCGGGCGCCAGCGACTCGGCCTCGCCACGGCCGTCGAGGGCGAAGCCGATCTGGCGCAGGGTGGCGACACTGGCGAACAGGCGGCCGTCGCGCAGCTCGAACGGTTGCGGCGTGCCGTAAGCGGTCTGGTTGAGGCTGACTTCGAGATAGAGCTGCAGCGGTGCGCTGGCGGCGTTGCTCTCGCCGGCGCGGGCCAGGATCAACGGCGGCAGTTCCGCCGCAAGGCTCGCGGACGATGCCAGGAGCAGGCCGGCGGACATGGCTTCAGCGAGCCGGCGGGTCCAGCGCCAGCGTCCGCTCGGTCGATTCGCCATTGATCCTCGCCTTGAAGGTGCCCGGCGCGCGCAGCAACTCGGCCGGCGCCGCCAGCGTCCAGCGCATGCCTTGGCCGGCCAGGGCGTAACCCAACAGGCCCGACCCGATCGGATGGCGGCCTCCCTGCGCGTCGACGAAAACCAGATCGGCCAGTTGCGCGTGCTGGCCGCCGCGGTTGCGTACGCTCAGGCGCGGCTGTTCGCCTTCGAAACTCAGTTGCGCGCGCAGCTCCGGCGCGCTCGGCGCCTCGCCGGCCGGCGCGAGGAACACCGGCACCGAATAGCGAAGGACGAATTGCAGGCCGCCTGCGTGTTCCTGGTCGCCGGGCGGCAGTTCGTCGACGATCAGCCGATAGCTTTCCTCGGCCGCGGGCGGCGCGCCGAGCCGGATCACCCGCACCAACTGGCGGGCGCCGGGCGCCAGTTCCAGCATCGGCGGGCTGATCGCCAGGGCACGGGTGGCCTCGAAGCGTTCTTCGTTGTTTTCCTGGACCCAGCGGAACACCCGCACCTGCGCCTGCACCGGTTTGCTGCCGGTGTTGCTGAGCCACAGGCCGTCGGCGCGCTGCCTGGCCTGCAGGGTCAGGATGGTGGGCGTGACCTGCAGCCCGGTCGCGGCGACCGGCGCCCATCCCAGCGCGCCCCATAGCGCCGCGGCGGCGAGAGCGGCGCGGACGGCATGAACGAGCCGGCGGCCGCTCATCGTCCGGTCCCGGTCAGTAGGTCACCGTGGCGGTCACCACGTCATTGTAAGTAGCAGCGGGAAAGTTCGCGCTCGGCGTCCTCCCGTAGACCGGCAGGTTCTGCGCCGCGCCGGTGCCGGTGCCCGCGAGGACGTTGCCGCCGCCGCCGGTGGTGCTGCCCCAGACATCGCCGGCGCCGCGCGCGGCGGCGCGATACAGCTGGTAGGGCACTTCGTTGGTGCCGTCGCTCATCGCGCGGCTGTTGACGTCGGCGCCGTTCTGGCCGTTGTCGAGCGCGATCGTATACGCCGTGCCCGGCGTGCAGTTCACGGTCAGCTGGCCCTGCTGGTCGACGTTGGTCGCGGTCGAGGCGACGCTGCCGAAATTGACGTCGGTGGCGGCGACGGTGTGGATGTCGCAGCTGCTGGTGATGGTGATGGTGACGTCGAACTGGGTGGAGTCGTCGGCGGCGTAGGCGGGTGCGGTGCCGGCGAGAAGGAGGGCGGCGAACAGACGGGTCGAGGTAGGACGCATGGATCGGTGCTCCTGCGCTGATTGCGCTCTGACGTTCCGGCGTTTTGCCGGTCTGCCTGGTTAAGAACGCATAAAACATGCCATGCAGGGCAAATTATCCGGACATATGCGGACAAACGGTGACTCAAGTCACGCGATGTGAGCTAAGGCCTATTCAGTAATATATTCGTGACCAGAATCACGTTTCCT
Organism: Lysobacter sp. 1R34A; assembly: GCF_051217035.1. NCBI lineage: Bacteria > Pseudomonadati > Pseudomonadota > Gammaproteobacteria > Lysobacterales > Lysobacteraceae > Lysobacter > Lysobacter sp. 1R34A. Next base: position 1,392 of record NZ_JBPKJP010000016.1, on the reverse strand, counting down.
TGGTGAGGCCGCTGCCACGCCCGACCCGACGCAGCACGTCAACTAATGTGCTTCGTGGTCAGTGCCGCGAGTGACGGCTTGTGTCGGCCGGGGTGCGCCGCCAAGATGCCCGTCCGCGACTGGGGAGCCGCACCCGATGCCCAACGTCCGACGCGCATGTATCGCGCTGGTGTCGACCGCTGTCCTGTTGGCGGCGGCCGGCTGTGAGCGCGCCGCGCCGCCGGCCGACCCGGTGCCGACCCTGCCGGCCCAGGCCGTGACCCAGTTGGTCGCCGACCTGCGCCGCAACGACCTGGCCGCCTATGCCCGCCATGCGGTCACCCCGGAGCTGCATGCCCGGCTCGAGAGCGCCTGGAGCGAAGGCCGCACGGTCTGGCCGCTGACCGAGCTGCCGCTGGACGACCGTTTCCCGAGCTTCATCGCCGCGCTCGCCGCCCAGGACGCCGAGCGCAGCCTGGTCGCGACCTATCGCCGCCAGTTCGCCGGCGCCGACAAGGAACTGCACTCGGCGGCCAAGACCATGGGCCTGTTCGCGATCCAGTACGTGCGCAGCGAAGCCGCCTACAGCGACACCGAGCGCGACCACCACGCGCAATTGATCGCCGCGCTCAGCGCCTGGGCGCAGGCCGCCCCGCTCGGCGATTCGGCGCGGGCACGGGTCGCGATTCCGCAGTTGGTCTCGGCCGCGCGCGCGACCGGACTGGCGGCGCCGGACGCGTTCGCACGCACCGGCATGGACCGCAGCCTGCGCCGGCTCGGGCCCTTCGCCGAACGGCTCAAGCAAGTGGTGAACACGTACGGCCTCGACCTCGATGCTGCCCTCGCCAGCGTGCAGGCCACCCTGGCCGAACAGACCGGCGACCGCGCCCGGGTGCGGGTGCGCTACCGACTCGCCGGCGAACCGGTCGATGCCTATGTCCTGGTCGAGCGCCGCGACGGTCGCTGGTACTTGAGCGACGTGCTGCGCCACGCCGAGAGTGAAGCCCAGGCGCCGCCGAAGCCGGCCCGGGCCGAGCCGGCGGCGGCCAAGGCCAAGCCGTCGCAGGCGACCGCCGCGGCGGCACCCACGCACGCGGCTTCCGTGCAGGCTCCCCCCGCGCAGGCGCGCTGAGCCCCGTCCGGCCTGGATTTCGCCGCATCGGCGAGGCCGGCGGAGGGCATATGCAGTCCCATTGGGCGGCCCGATCGGTCAGGCGCGCGCCGAGGCCGAATAGGCATAATGACCGGGATGCCGAAACAAACGCCCCTGCCTTTCCCCGACGCCGCTTCGGCCGAATCCGCACGTACGCCGGCCGATGGCGTCGATCCGGCGGCCGAACCGGCGACGGCCGATGCCGGGCCCGCCGGCCTGCCGCCGCACCGGGCGAGCCCGCCCGCCGATGACGCGGTCGA
>NZ_JBPKJP010000015.1:0-54532 GCF_051217035.1 Lysobacter sp. 1R34A | reverse complement strand
GTTCGGCGCCCGGCCGCGCCGCCGGCCCGGGCCTGCGCCGGCTTCGGCAAAGCGCCCGCGCCCGGCGGCGGGTACAACTCCAAAGTACTAAGGCTTTCGCCACCGCGGTCGCGCGAATCCGCCTCGGCGATCCTTTAGACTGCAAGTCCACCTTTCCTCGCGCCCTTGCCACGGCAGCCATTCCCTGATGTCCGACAACGATCTGAAAACCGCCGCGCTCGACTACCACCGCCTCAGCCCGCCGGGCAAGATCAAGGTCACCGCGACCAAGCCGATGGTCACCCAGCGCGACCTCGCCTTGGCCTACTCGCCGGGCGTGGCCTACGCCTGCGAGGCCATCGTCGAAGACCCCAACGCCGCCAGCGAGCTCACCGCCCGCGGCAACCTCGTCGCGGTGATCAGCAACGGCACCGCCGTGCTCGGCCTGGGCGACATCGGCCCGCTGGCCGGCAAGCCGGTCATGGAAGGCAAGGGCGTGCTGTTCCAGAAGTTCGCCGGCATCGACGTGTTCGACATCGAGATCGACGAGCGCGACCCCGACAAGCTGGTCGACATCATCGCCTCGCTGGAGCCGACCTTCGGCGGCATCAACCTCGAAGACATCAAGGCCCCGGAGTGCTTCATCGTCGAGCGCAAGCTGCGCGAGCGCATGAAGATCCCGGTCTTCCACGACGACCAGCACGGCACCGCGATCATCGTCGGCGCCGCGGTGTTCAACGCTTTGGAAGTGGTCGGCAAGAAGATCGAGGACGTCAAGCTCGCCACCAGCGGCGCCGGCGCGGCCGGCATCGCCTGCCTCGACATGCTGGTCGCCCTGGGCATGAAGCCGGAGAACATCCTCGCGGTCGATCGCGATGGCGTGCTCTACACCGGCCGTCCCAACCTCGACCCGGACAAGGCCCGCTACGCCCGCGACACCGACAAGCGCACCCTGGCCGACATCGTCGCCGGCGCCGACGTGTTCCTCGGCCTGTCGGCCGGCGGCGTGCTCAAGCCCGAGATGGTCGCGACCATGGCCGCCAAGCCGATCATCCTGGCGCTGGCCAATCCCTACCCGGAAATCCTGCCCGAAGACGCCAAGGCCGTGCGTCCGGACTGCATCATCGCGACCGGCCGTTCGGATTACCCGAACCAGGTCAACAACGCGCTGTGCTTCCCGTACATCTTCCGGGGCGCGCTCGATGTCGGCGCGACCGTCATCAACGAAGAAATGAAGCTGGCTTGCGTGCGCGCGATCGCCCAATTGGCGCGCATGGAGTCCTCCGACCTCGGCAGCGCCTACGGCGGCGAAGTGCCGACCTTCGGCGCCGAGTACCTGATCCCGCGCCCGTTCGACCCGCGCCTGCTGGTGATGCTGGCCCCGGCCGTGGCCAAGGCGGCCATGGATTCCGGCGTCGCCGCGCGCCCGATCGTCGACATGGACGCGTACGAGGAAAAGCTCAGCCAGTACATCTACCGCACCGGCCTGCTGATGAAGCCGGTGTACGACCGCGCCCGCGCCGACCGCAAGCGCGTGGTCTATGCCGAAGGCGAGGAAGAAACCGTGCTGCGCGCGGTGCAGACGGTGATCGACGAAGAACTGGCGCACCCGATCCTGATCGGCCGCCCCGACGTCATCGAGACCCGCATCCAGCGCCTCGGCCTGCGCATGCGCGAAGGCGTGGACTTCGAGTTGACCAACATCAACGACGATCCGCGCTTCAACGACTACTGGCAGCAGTACCACGCCCTGACCGAACGCCGCGGCGTGACCCCGGCGGCGGCGAAGAACCTGCTGCGTTCGCGCCCCACCTTGATCGCTGCCCTCATGGTCGAGCGCGGCGAAGCCGACGCGATGATCTCCGGGCTGGTCGGCCGCTTCCACAAGAAGCTCGGCTACATGCGCAGCATCTTCGACTTCGACCCCGGCGTTTCGGGCACCTCGGCGATGACCGGCGTGATCAACGACCAGGGCGCCTGGTTCTTCCTCGACACCCATGTGCAGGTCGACCCGACCGCCGAGCAGATCGCCGAAGCGACCCTGCAGGCGACCTATCGCCTGAAGCTGTTCGGCATCGAGCCGAAGGTCGCGTTGCTGTCGCATTCCAACTACGGCAGCCACGACAACCCGTCGGCGGCGAAGATGCGCAAGGTCCGCCAGATCATCAAGCAGCGCCAGCCCAAGCTCGAGATGGACGGCGAAATGCAGGCCGACACCGCCTGGGACGACGCACTGCGCCAGCGCATCTTCCCGAACGCGACCCTGCACGGCCGCGCCAACCTGTTCGTGCTGCCGAACCTCGACGCCGCCAACATCACCTACAACATGGTGCGGGTGATGACCGATGGCGTGGCCATCGGCCCGATCCTGATGGGCCTGGACAAGCCGGCGCACATCCTGACCCCGGCCTCGACCCCGCGCCGCGTCGTCAACATGACTGCGATCGCCGCGGTCGACGCCCAGATCCGCGCCTCGCGCGATTCCGAGCGCAAAGGCCTGGGCGAAATCGGCGGCACCTGAGCCGCTGGCTCACGGCGATGGCCGGCTGCGTCGATGACGCGGCCGGCGTTCGGACGTCGCCGTTTGTGTCGCCATTGCAAGGTCGCGGTCGCGACACCTAGATGCCGCGGTTTGCACCGTAGCCGCAGATTCGCGGTCGCGACTTACGTCGCTCCTACAGGGAAGCGCAACGTCGCCGTATTTCCCTGCTAACCCGATGCTGTTCTCCCCCTTTGGAAAGGGAGGCAGGGGGATTTGCTTCAGCGCTCCGTTTGCGTCGGCGATTGATTGGCGCGGTCGCGGCTCGCGCCGCTCCTACCCCAAAGCCGCGCCAGCAAAGGGTAGGAGCGGCGCAAGCCGCGACCGCGATGCCGAACGCTTGCGGCGCAACATTCAGTGCGCGCGTAGCCCCACGAAACCTGCGCCAGCATCCAACCCCGATCACGCCGCATCAAAGCCCCTCTCCCGTCCACGGGCAAGGGGTTGGGGTGAAGGCCAAACGCCGATCAACCGCCTCAATCCAGCGCCACCTCACCCGGCAACCACTGCAAAGCAAACTCCCGCAACAGCTTCACCTTCGCCGAGCGCCGCAGATCCGGATGGGTCGCGAACCACAGGTCCGCGCGCACCTGCGGCAACGGCGCAGAAATCCGCCGCACACCCGGCGACGCGTCGGCCAGATAACACGGCAACAGCGCCCGCCCCAATCCGGCCTCGCAGGCCGCCAACGCCGCCGGCAAGGTATTGACCCGCATCGCGATGCGCTCGGCCGGCACCCGGTCGCTCAACCACTGCGCCGACGACAGATGCGCCAGGCTTTCGTCCAGCGCGATCCAATCGCCCTGCGCCAGCGCTGCTTCGTCGAGCGTCGTCTTGCCACGGCCACCGCCGCGTCCGCCGCCGCGTCCGGCCGACTCATAGGCCGCGATCGAAATCGTCGCGACCTTGCGCGACGACAAACCTTCCGGCGGCAACACGCTCGCCCGCAACGCCACATCGGCATCCTGCTGCTGCAGGGTCAGGAACGCATTAGCCACGACCAGGTCGCAACGCAGCCCCGGCTGTTCGACACGAAACGCCGCGCACATCCGCGCCGCGACCGGCGCCAAGGTGTCCGGCAGGGTGATGCGAATCCGCCCCTCGGTGCGCGCATCGCGCCCGGCGAGTTCGCGCTGCAGGCGCTCGGTTTCGGCGAGCACGCGCTGCGCGCTGGCGATGGTCAGCTCGCCGGCGTCGGTCGGCGTATAACCGCGCCGGCTCCGGCGGAAGAGCGCTGCGCCGACCCGCGCCTCGACCGCGGCGAGGCGCCGGAACGCACTCGAATGGTCCAGTCCCAAGGCCTTCGCCGCACCGGTCAGGCTGCCGTGCGCACCGATCGCGCGCACCAGCTCCAGGTCGTCCAGGCTCAGTCGTTCGTGTCGCATCTGCAAGCAATCCTTGTCGGTTCGCCGTGTTGGCGCGGCGTCGGGGTGCGCGGAAAGTATCGGCTTCCCGACTGGAGTACGCCATGAAGCTCTACTACGCCCCCGGCACCTGCTCGTTCGCCCCGCACATCGTCCTGCGCGAACTCGGCCTCGATGCCGAACTGCGCCGCGTCCGCCTCGGCGCCGAACCGCTGGTCGTCGCCGAAGGCCGCGACTTCCGCGAACTCAACCCGCTCGGCTACGTGCCGGTGCTCGAACTCGACGACGGCCGCGTGCTGACCGAAGGCGCGGCGATGCTGCTGCACCTGGCCGAGCTGAAACCCGAAGCCGGCCTCGCTCCAGCCGTCGGCACCGCCGAGCGCGACGAACTGCACCGCTGGTTGATCTTCATCAGCTCCGAACTGCACAAGACCTTCAGCCCCTGGCTGTTCCACCCCGAGTACGGCCAGCAGGCGGCCGACGTCGCACGCGAACGCCTGGCCAAGCGTCTGGCCGTGGTCGAACGCCACCTGGCCGACCGCGACTACCTGCTCGGCGAGCGTTTCAGCATCGCCGATGCGTATCTGTTCACCATCGTCGACTGGGTGCGCCCGCTGAAGATCGCGCTCGACCCGTATCCGGCCCTGGCCGCTTACCTCGAACGCGTGCGTGCCCGCGACAGCGTCGCCGAAGCCTTGCGCCGCGAGAAAGCGCCATGATCGGCGAGGCCATCAAACCCTCCGTCGCCTGGACCATGCTGATCGCCGCCGGCCTGATCGACGTGGCCTGGGCGCTGACCATGAAGCTGTCGCAGGGCTACACCAAGCCTGGCTGGACCGCGGCCTCGGTGATCGCCCTGATCGCCTTCGTCTGGCTGCTCGGCCGCGCCCTGACCGCCTTGCCGGTCGGCAGCGCCTACGCCGTATGGACCGGTATCGGCGCCGCCGGCACCGTCCTGCTCGGCTCGATCCTGTTCGGCGAAGCGATCACCCCGTTGCGCCTGGGCGGCGTGGCCTTGATCGTTGCCGGCATCGTGGTGTTGCGTAGCGCGCCGGGGTGAGGGTCTGGCGTCGAAGTGGCGCATCGTCGCCGATGATTGCGCGGCTGCTTGGACATGGCGGTCGCGGCTCGCGCCGCTCCTACCCCAAAGCCGACCAAGCAAAGGGTAGGAGCGGCGCAAGCCGCGACCGCGAATCCACACCTGCCAGGTCCGGTCAGAACCGGCATTCCGTCAGCCATAACGGCTTCAAGGGTAGGAGCGGCGCAAGCCGCGACCGCGAACCATCAACCACCACGATGCGCGCAGAACCTGCGCATCACCGCCACAACTCACCCCAGCCATAACCCAGCATCCCCATCGCCTTCATCGGCTCCAACACCTGCGTCACCGCTCCACACCGCGCCCCAATGCGGATACGCCCGCACGTCGTCCACTAACCCCGCCCGCACCGGGTTCATCACCACGTACCGCGCCGCGTCGATCAGCGACTCCTCCCGCCGGAGCGCATGGTCGTGATACGCCTGCGCCCACACCGCATCCAACACAGGCAGTCCGTACATCGCCGCCCGCACCCGTCGCGAGGCGCAGCATTTCAATTGGCGAACCAAGGCCGGCAACGAATCCCTCGGCCCCAGTTCGACCAACCCGTGCCAGTGGTCCGGCATCAACACCCAGGCCAACAAGGTCGATCGCTCCCATGAACGCCGATCGAGCAAGGCCGCGATCGCGCACCGCGCCAGTTCCGCATCGGCGAACAGAGCGCGCCGCTGCGCCGTGGTGAACGTGACCAAATACACGTGGTGGGCTTCCGACACCCGGCCCCGCCGCAGAGCCGCGTGACCGGGAGCCTTCGGGAGAGATCGATCTAGCATGCAGGCAGGTTCGCCGCAGGCCCCGAATGAGCCCATCGGGGAACCGACACGCCGCGTGTCGGGATTCGTCCCGCCCCCGTGTCGCGGCTCGCGCCGCTCCTACCCAAAACCCGCGCCGCAAAGGGGTAGGAGCGGCGCAAGCCGCGACCACGCCAACGCACAAGCCCGCGAACCCGCCAATGCCGACATGCCGGCCGTCGAAGAGCCGCCGCCATCCCAGGCCATCGCCGCCACCCACATCCCGCGATCGCGGCTCGCGCCGCTCCTACCCAAAACCCGCGCAGCAAAGGGTAGGAGCGGCGCAAGCCGCGACCTCGCCATCGCATCAGCCGGCGAACCCCACCGATGCCGACATACCGGCCGTCGAAGAGCCGTTGCCCTCCCAGGCCATCGCCGCCGCTCACCCCGGCGGTCGCGGCTCGCGCCGCTCCTACCCAAAACCCGCGCAGCAAAGGGTAGGAGCGGCGCAAGCCGCGACCGCGCCGCCGCATAAACCGGCGAAACCCGCCAATAGCCGACAAACCGACCGGCCGATCCAGAACCGTCGCCACCCAAGCCGTCGCCGCCACGGACAACCCCTCGGTCGCGGCTCGCGCCGCTCCTACCCAAAACCCGCGCAGCAAAGGGTAGGAGCGGCGCAAGCCGCGACCGCGCCATCGCATCAGCCGGCGAACCCCACCGATGCCGACATACCGGCCGTCGAAGAGCCGTTGCCCTCCCAGGCCATCGCCGCCGCTCACCCCCTCGGTCGCGGCTCGCGCCGCTCCTACCCTAAGAGCGGTGCAGCAAAGGGGCGCCCACCCCCAACCACACGCCCGCGTATCCCAACGCCACCCCATCCACGACCCGCCAACCCGCCCAAACCGACCCGCCACCCCAAGCACACCCCTAGCCAAAACGGACTATTCCACCCTTTACAGCCGCCACCGCAAGTCGTAACCCCGTCACCGTTTGTTAGACTCGGTGCTCTAATCCGTCCCCCACCTTTGAGGCGCGGCCACGGGGCCGCGAGATCGATGAATCAGCCGCTTGCCAGCTCTTTGCACGACCTGCTCCAGAACGACCCCGATCCGACCGAAACCCAGGAGTGGGTCGAGTCCGTACAGGCCGTCATCGCCCGCGACGGTGCCGAGCGCGCGCACCAGCTGCTCGAAGGCATGGTCGAAGTCACGCGCCGCGCCGGCGCGCACCTGCCGTTCCAGCCCACCACCGAATACATCAACACCATCCCGCCGCACCTGGAGGCCAAGAGCCCCGGCGACGCCGCGATGGAATGGCGGATCCGCTCGCTGATCCGCTGGAACGCCATGGCCATGGTCGTGCGCGCCAACCGCAAGCCCGGCGACCTCGGCGGCCACATCGCCAGCTTCGCCTCGGCGGCCACCCTGTACGACGTCGGCTTCAACCACTTCTGGCGCGGCCCCGAAGGCGACCACCCCGGCGACCTCATCGGCGTCCAGGGCCACAGCTCGCCCGGCATCTACGCGCGCTCCTTCCTCGAAGGCCGGCTGAGCGAATCGCAGCTCGACAACTTCCGCATGGAGGTCGACGGCCGCGGCGTCAGCTCCTACCCGCACCCCTGGCTGATGCCGGACTACTGGCAGGTGCCGACGGTGTCGATGGGCCTGGGCCCGATCAGCGCCATCTACCAGGCGCGCAACTGGAAATACCTGGAAGGCCGCGGCCTGATGCCGAAGTCCGACCGCAAGGTCTGGGCCTTCCTCGGCGACGGCGAGACCGACGAGCCCGAATCGCTCGGCGCCATCTCGGTGGCCGGCCGCGAAGGCCTCGACAACCTGGTCTTCGTCATCAACTGCAACCTGCAGCGCCTCGACGGCCCGGTGCGCGGCAACGGCAAGATCATCCAGGAGCTGGAAGGCCAGTTCCGCGGCGCCGGCTGGAACGTCATCAAGACCGTCTGGGGCAGCTACTGGGACCCGCTGCTCGCGCGCGACACCACCGGCAAGCTGCGCCAGCTGATGATGGAAACCGTCGACGGCGAATACCAGAACTGCAAGGCCTTCGGCGGCAAGTACACCCGCGACAACTTCTTCGGCAAATACCCGGAAACCGCCGCGCTGGTCGCCAACCTGTCCGACGACGACATCTGGCGCCTCAACCGCGGCGGGCACGACCCGCACAAGGTCTACGCCGCCTACCACGAGGCGGTGAACACCAAGGGCATGCCCACCGTGATCCTGGCCAAGACGGTCAAGGGCTACGGCATGGGCGCGTCGGGCGAATCGCTCAACCCGACCCACGGCACCAAGAAGATGGACGATGAAGCCGTCCGCCTGTTCCGCGACCGCTTCAACATCCCGGTCAGCGACGAACAGCTCAAAGACGGCGCCGTGCCGTTCTTCCACCCCGGCGAGAAGTCGCCGGAAGTCGAATACATGCTCGAGCGCCGCAAGGCCCTCGGCGGTTTCCTGCCACAGCGCCGCCGCAAGGCCAGCACCTCGCTCGCCGTGCCGCCGCTCGAAACCTATGACCGCCTGCTCAAGAGCACCGGCGAGCGCGAAATCAGCACCACCATGTCGTTCGTGCAGGCGCTCAACATCGCCCTGCGCGACAAGCAGGTCGGCCCGCGCATCGTGCCCATCGTGGCCGACGAAGCCCGCACCTTCGGCATGGAAGGCCTGTTCCGCCAGCTCGGCATCTACGCCCCGCACGGCCAGAAGTACAAGCCGGTCGACCGCGACCAGCTGATGTACTACCGCGAAGACACCACCGGCCAGGTGCTGGAAGAAGGCATCACCGAAGCCGGCGCGTTCTCGTCGTGGCTGGCGGCAGCCACCAGCTACAGCACCAACGACCTGCAGATGCTGCCGTTCTACATCTATTACTCGATGTTCGGCTTCCAGCGCATCGGCGACAGCGCCTGGCAGGCGGCGGACATGCGCGCGCGCGGCTTCCTGCTGGGCGCCACCGCCGGCCGCACCACCCTCAACGGCGAAGGCCTGCAGCACGAAGACGGCCACAGCATGGTCCAGGCCGGCCTGATCCCGAACTGCCGCAGCTACGACCCGACCTTCAGCTACGAGGTGGTGACCCTGCTCCAGCACGGCATGCAGCGCATGCTGACCGAGCAGCGCGACGAGTACTGGTACCTCACCCTGATGAACGAGAACTACACCCACCCGGACATGCCCGAGGGCAGCGCCGAGGGGATCATCAAGGGCATGTACCTGCTGAAGGACGCCGGCAAGCCGAAGAAGGGCGAGCTGCGCGTGCAGTTGCTCGGCAGCGGCACCATCCTGCGCGAAGCCATCGCCGCGGCCGAACTGCTCGACAAGGACTTCGGCGTCACCGCCGACATTTGGTCCTGCCCGAGCTTCAACGAACTCGCCCGCGACGCCACCGACGCCGAGCGCCACAACCGCCTCAACCCGGAAGCCAAGGCCCCGCGCAAGCCCTACATCACCGAGCTGCTGGAAGGCCGCCAAGGCCCGGCGATCGCCGCGACCGACTACATCCGCATGTACCCGGAACAAGTCCGCGCCTTCGTCCCGATGCGCTACACCGTGCTGGGCACCGACGGCTTCGGCCGCAGCGACACCCGCGCCAACCTGCGTCGCCACTTCGAAGTCGACCGCTACTACATCGCCCACGCGGCCATCGCGGCCTTGGCGGCGGAAGGCAAGATGACCGGCAAGGACGTGGCCCGGGCGATCAAGCAGTACAAGATTGATGTGGAGAAGCCGAATCCGTTGGGGGTGTGAGCCATCAGCCCCACCTACGTGATCGAGCTGATTTCAAATAAATGACGTCTGGCCATCGCGCCAGGCGTCACGCTTGTGTAGGCTTGTTGTGTGTGTTAGCAACAAATTGACCGACAACGGGATTACGGCATGGAACCGAACGCGGTAAGCCGGTCACCGCTACGCTGGGCGGGGAGCAAGAAAAAATTGCTCCCTCATCTGCTGAACTTAGCGCCCAAATCTTTTGGTAGATATATAGAGCCCTTCTGTGGTTCTCTCTGTCTATATGCCGCTCTTAAACCAAAGGCTGCGGTGGTCGGAGACATAAACTCTGATTTGATTCATTTCTATAAGATGATTCGATGGCGGCCCCATGTCGTTGCTCATTTGACGCATGACTTTCCGGGGCGTGCTGATTATTACTATACATTAAGGCAAGAGCTTGGTAGTGAATTTACTGCGGAAGGACGCGCCGCAAGATTTTTGTATTTAAATCGCTATTGTTTTAACGGAGTATACAGAACAAATAAGCAGGGGCGATTTAATGTGGCTCGCGGAGCTCATATGGGCGGTATTCCTTCCTCTGAAGAGCTTGTAAATTTTGGACGAATGCTTCGCTCGGCAGAATTGCTTAATTGTGACTTTGAGTTTCTTGTCGGCAAGGCTAAGGAGAATGACTTCATCTACCTCGATCCACCTTATGCGGGTAGAGGAGTTAGGGATCGTGGTGAGTATGGTGCTACCGCATTTAAAGCAAGTGATTTTGCGAGGCTTACTCAAAGTTTAAATACGGCGTCGCAGAAGAAAGCCAAGGTGTTGTTGTCGTATGCAGATTTGCCAGCCGTGCGAAAGGCATTTAAAGACTGGAACGTGTCTGCCATAAACGTTGCTAGAAATGTAAGCGGATTTGCACGGGGGCGGGCAACAGTAAGCGAGTTGATCGTCAGAAACTACGATTAAATGGACGTTGCTGCGATGGAGCGAAATAAAGTACGACTTGCTGTCGTTTCCGATCTGCATTACACCCAGTTTCCTGGTAGTCATTGCCGACCCGCCGCGGCTACGCAGGGGGTTGAGTATGATCCAATATCTGCCTTGATAGACTATATTAAGAGCAAGCGGGGTCATCCAGACGAATGGGCTGCGGATTATCTTCTTTGTCCTGGGGATATAACGGATAAAGCGTCTGTCGCTGGATTTAAAGAAGGATGGTCAAAGTTAATTCTGCTCAAAGAATGCTTGGGTGCAGAGCACTTGCTAGCATCGACTGGAAATCACGAAGTTGATTCGAGAGCCAATGAAACTCACGACGGCTACGGCAATGTGGAAGCTGAGTTAGATCCGTTGAAACATTTGCAGGAATGTCCTGACTACCCCAGTTCTATATGGAACGGATTGGACAGGCAATGGGTCTATTGGGGTAGGGGGTATGAATTTATAGATACAGGAAGTGTGCTTTTTCTTCTTATAAATTCGAGCCACTATCATCAAACCACAAGAAAAAATGAGTTTGAGCGGGGGCGGATAGGGGATCTCGGCATTGATCTGCTTCGGGCTGAAATAGAAGAAAAAGTAAATAGCTCCCGCGCTTCGGCCTTTGTGGTTTTGCTTCATCATCATCCAGTTAATCATGAGAATCTCGACATCAGCCTCGGGCGAATTGAGATGACTAATGGCGCCCGTCTAATCGAGGTTCTGGCCGAATCTGGTGTGTCTTGGTTGATCGTTCATGGCCATAAGCACCACGGAAGAGTTTTGTTGACCCAGGGTAGTGGTTGCCAGTCTGTTGTTATCGCAGCAGGGAGCGCTGGCGCCCTGCTTTCTGGGAAGCACGGAATTAATTGCCGGCTTCAAGCTTATCTAATTGAAATTGACAGCGAAGGGGCGTCAATCTCACCTTCATTGAAAGGGCACATCAGAGCCCTGTCTTGGTTCGATAATCAATGGCAGCCAGCCTTTTCAAATAATCACGGAATCCCTGATGGAAGCGGATTTTCATTTCCTGCGATATCTATCGATGGTTTAGTGCATTCGATTTTAGGTGTTTTGAATAAACAGCCGGGGCGAAATTTCGTAACCTGGGATGAGCTCAGAGTGGAGTTGCCCAGTTTGCGGTATTTAATGCCTGGGCAGCTAAGGCATCTAAAAGCAGCGCTCGAGAAGGCTTCGGTAAGAACAACCTGGCCGGACGCGCATTATTTTCCGAAAGAGATTTCGCTATGAGCACATGGCAGGCAGCGGTTAGCGGAAATGTATTCAATGCTAGAGATCTGAGATCTCAAGATGTCGCCGGCCGATTTGTAGTTCCCGCCGCTTTTGCCAACCTATTGGAAGATTATCACTGTGTGCTCGAAGGGCCTCGCGGTAGCGGAAAGACAACGTTGCTGCGTATGCTTACTCCCGAGGCATTTGCAATCTGGCGAGAAAGTGAGGCTGGTAACTCGCTTAACTTTATCGGAGTTTTCGTGCCTGCTGATGTGCGGTGGGCTAAACAGCTTGAGACGAAGCTAGATGGCGTAGACAATGCTGCGTTAAGAAAGAATTTGATGGAAGCGGCTTTCTCTGTTGCCACTAGTCTTGCACTATTGCAGACACTAGAAAGCTGTGCTGCTGGCTACCCTCGATTTGGCGAACGGCATCCAAATATATTTTTTCCAATAGATAGAGATCGGGAAGTTTTGGTTGTTAAAGCATTAGCTGCCATTTGGAATATTAAAGTTGATGTTCCTTCATTCTTTGGTCTTAAGTTAGCGCTAAGAGTTAGGCAGCATCATATTGGTGCATTGAGTTTTAGCTTTGCAAATGAAAAAGTTAAGTCCAATCTTTCTGCCGAGGATGCATTCGTAAGTAGTTCTTGGCTTGAGAACATCGTTACTGCTGTTGAAACGATAAATGAAGTTGTCGGCAGGCATGATCAACGTTGGGCAATTTTGCTTGATGAACTTGAAATAGTTCCTCAAGAGATCCTTGAGACGATAGTTCAAGCATTTCGATCGACATCGCCTCTAATAAAGCTGAAGCTCGCACTTAGTCCAACTGGAACTGATTTAATATCCAATGGAGATAGCGCGGCGCCAACTCCAAATAATGATTATCGGCCCGTACAATTGTGGTATGAGCGGCGGGAGGACGCGCGAGCGTTCTCTGAGCGGCTTTTTCATGAGGCTCTTAAGCGATTCGGTGTGCTCGGAGACCAGGATGATCTCATGTCAATTTTTGGGCCTAACTTGATCGGAGGCTCTGAAGACGATGAGCCTGAAGAAGATCTTTCTATTTCGCTAGCAGCTAAGCGAGAAAGAATTGAAGCTTTTAAGAGCTTGTATAAAAAAGATGAATCATTTAAGCGCATTCTGGATAAGAAAGGTATAGATCCTACAAGTCCGCCCATATCTGATTCGTCGCCTAATGGAACCTTCGTTCGCAAGATCACGCCATTAGTTTGTCTCCGGGATCGAGAGATTGAAAGCTTCACAGACGAGAAGGGGGTCCGTAAAAAGGGTGGACGCAGAGGGCAGGATGCATACCTGGGTTACCCGAATCTGATCGATCTGGCCGAGGGGAATCCTCGCTGGGTTCTTACGATGGCTGACTTGCTTTACTCAACTAGCAAGCAACGGGGTCAGAGTATTTCCGCACAAGGTGTTCACTCGATCGTAATCAGCGACTTCGTTGATCAATTCATATCAAAGTTGATGGTTTATCCGACCGGCAAAATATCTATTGGAAAGAACTGGACGTTGATGCGGTTCGTTAACGCGCTCGGAAAGTGTCTTGCTGAGTCTCTATATGGGCAGGATTTTAATTCCGATCCCGCTATGTCTTTTTATATCGATAAGCGGGCTCTAGGTCAGTACGCAGAGTACATCCGGTTATGTATAGACCTTGGTGTATTAGTGATTATTCGGGCGGGCTCGGTTGCACCGCTAGCTGGCGCAACTGGCGGAAACTCTCTCGAAGACGCGAGAGTTCGGATTAGCTATCGCTTAGCTCCTGAGTTTCGATTGCCACTTCGTTCTACGAAGGAGCGTTCAATTAGCGGAGCACTAAAAGGCGGCGGTTTGCTCGAGTCAGAGCAATCGCTCCTTGTTTCTCTGGACTCACCCCACATTATGTTTGAAAACCCACAGCGGAAGTTGCTATGAGTTATTCCGTATCCGGTTTTGAAGACACGCAGCTGTCTGGTCAAGAGAGATTTGATCTCATGATCTTTGCCGTTACAGGCGAGACTCGCGGCTGGACAATTCCAGAAATGTTTTTGTCGAGCAACGCTGCGGCATGGGTGCTCGCCCGCCACAATAAGAATTTGGCGGCTGATCGACTAGATAAACAAATTGAGGCGCGGCTGCCAAGCTTTACCGTATTGCGAGAGGGCGCCGTTAAGGAAAGTCTGGATGGTTTTATCGCAGCTAGGAAATCCTCAACGCTGAAAGTATTCATCGATGTAACGTGCATGCCTCGCGTGGACATGGGCATGATCTTTCAAGAGATTCGCGCCGCTGCCGCACGCAATGCGCTGGATTTAGATATTACTGTCGGCTATGTTTTAGGTGAATTTAGTCCGCCACCAGTTGATCTTCAGTTTAATGAATACATCCGCCCTATAACACCCAGTTTTGCTGGATGGCCAGTTTTGGCGTCTGCTCCAACGACTCTCGTTGTGGGATTGGGATACGAGCGGGGCAAGGCTGATGGCGCTTGCGAATATTTTGATTCCAGTGAAAGCTGGATATTTTCTCCTCAGTCGCCGATAGCTGAGTACGATAACGCTGTGTACGAAAATAACCGACAAATTGTAGATCGTTCGTCTCGGCAGGGACGTCTCATTGGTTATCAGGTCGACCGGCCATCGGAAACTTTCGGAAAGCTGGGCGCGTTAATTTCCGATCAGGTCGCGAAAGCGAATCCCGTTATCTTGCCATTTGGGCCAAAAGTTTTTTTTGCCATGAGCCTGCTAATAGCCTTTGTTTATCGAGAAGTGGGTGTTTGGCACGCCACTGGGGATAACGGATTTCCAGAGATTGATCACACTCCATCCGAGCACATAATTTCTTTCTCCGTTCAAATGCAGTACGTGGCGACAGTTGAAGTCTAACTGTGTGTGGTTCGCGATGGATAGTTCACTAGGCTGTGACGGCGGAGTTCGTTTCGTGGTATCTAGGTGTCATTGTAGAGCCGGCTAGGGTATTACGATAATCGTAATTACGATTATCGTAATTGACGCTCAGATTTTTTGTCGTAATCCTTTTGTATATGACCCGCAAATCGGGTTGAAACAAAAGGAGCTGGGAATGACCATAGGTCTACCGCAAGAAACCGCGGCCGTGCGGATAAACCGCTACTAGAAGGCGGTCCATGACGCCGATCTGGCGACCGCGCGCCGAATCGCCGAGGCCTTGGGTGTCCCGCTCGCCTTCCTCTACGCCGAAACCGACACCATGGCCGAGGCCATCCTGACCTTGGGCCTGTTGCCCAAACCCGAGCAGCGCAAGGCCGTAGCCGACCTCAAGGCCCGCCTGACCGAGTCGGTCGCCACCCGCAGCAAGGCCTGACTCGGCGCGATCGAGCGGGCAGGGCAGTACGTTCGGGTTACAGACGGCCGCCCGGCCGTCGCCGAGAGTGCGCGCATCGGATCTGCCGGATCGAGGTGGCGCTATGGGATGGCAAGCAGTGGTGCTGGGCATCCTGGTGATGCTCGACCTGGCGGCAACGAGGGTGGTGCTGGGCAGCGGCGGGTTCTCCCCGCGCAGCAGCGATGGCAGCTCGCCCTGATCTGGTTGTTGCCGCTCATCTGGGCCGTGGTGTGCGTGCAATTGGCGAAGACCGATGCACGCGAAGCCGGCTTGGTGCTCTCGCAACACGATCCCCATGAGTACCCGAGCGACGGTGCCTACGTGGAAGATGGCCCATCGATCTGTGGCTGTAACGGCGGAGACGAGGGCGGCGATTGAGCCGCCTGGCCTCAAGTTACTGAGCCGACTAGGTCACCCATAAGATCGTCGATGGGATCGAGGCTCCTCTTGTAACGCCGCTCAAACACTTGCGTGCGGTGGTAGTCCAGGTAGGTCGCCTGCTTCTCGCTAAATAAGCCGCAGTTCCGTCCTTGGCGCAGGTTCAGACCAAGCCGCTTTATCACGTCGGCCGGCAGCTCGTTGGTGACGATGAGGGCGCCCTTGCCTTCGAAGGTGATCCAGCCGCGATCAAACAACAGGTCCGCTTGTGGGGTCAGCAGCATGCCGTTATGGGCGTCGGTGCGTTCGTCGCCGCTCGTGCAGGCGGCCCAGGGCTTGATGTGGCTGGCGCGAAGGAAGCGCAGGTCTTGAATGCCCGTGAGCCGACACTGCTTCTCGATACCGAGCAAGCGCCTGCGGAACAGCGACTGCTTGTTGCGAACTTCGACCAGTCGCGAAGAGACCGTGCTGTCGAGCGTCTGATATGAGGCCTGGGGTTCCGCGACCTTGTTGCCGGCAAAGAAGGCGCCGTCTTCTACCGGGACCAGGCGAAAGACGATCGCAGTCCGCAAAGAGCCGCTAGTGTCCGGCGTATTAGGCCTCAGGTAGGACGACTGTTTGACGAACTCGCCGAGGTAACGATACGGCTTGCCGCGCCCCATCATCTGAAACAGCAGCAGCCTCTTGCCGTCGGCTACATGGTTTTCAATGGCTCGGTTGCCGCCTGTGTACTGCATGTCCCCGCTTTGGCCTTCGCCAAAGTAATGAAAGACACGTTCGTCATCCCAGAAGTCCTCGTAGCCGTGCGATTTACCGGCCTCGCCGGTGAAGGCGATGATGAAGGGCTGGTCTTTCGGCGTAGAGATCCCGCCTTGCCGTTGGCCACCGAGTAATCCGTGTATTTCATTGCCGCGGTGGTAGAGCGCGCCAACTTCAAAAGGGAGGTCGATCACTGGGGCTTCGCCATGGCTGCGCCCGATGCGGGGGCGGAGAGGTGCTCAGTCTTCCAACAGGCCTAGCAACATCTTTTGTTTCTTGGCGGGCAGTCGACGGTAGCGGGCCAGCAATGCCTGCTCGTCCTGACTGTCTGCCGCCCGGGGAGAAGGCTCACTGGCTTTGCGGGCCTTATCGGTCTTTGCCGAGCCAAACTTCTTCCCCGTGATCAGCCAATCCAGCGTCACGCTGTCCTGGGCGAACACCTGTAGGAACAGCTCAAGGTGCCCCAGATTGGGCTCGGCCCGCCCGGTCTCCCACTTCGAGACGGTCGCACCGGTGACCTCGAGTTCGAAGCCCAGCTTCTCCTGGGACCAACCGCGAGCTTCGCGCAGGCCACGCAACCTAGAGCCGAAAGTATCCATGGCCGGAGTCTGACCAAATCGGCAAGGACTTTCCTTTCCAAAACGGTTGACTTCATTGATTCCATATTGGAAAGTTGTGGTGTGTCCGATCTGGACATATCCGCCGGCCCAAGTGGCTGACTTACCTGAGGAGTGGACGCATGGATGCTGCCCTAAGTGCTCGTCTCGCAAATGCCCGATTCGTTCGTTACTTGAAGCCGGGCGACAAGCCAGAGCTAGCCGCTCTGCAACGCATCGCGGATGATCTGCGGGTGCCAGTCGCCTACTTGTTCGCGGACTCGGATCTGCTTGCCCAGATGGTGCTCGCCTTCGGGTTGCTATCGGAAGTGCAGCAACGTCAGGCCCTGGCGGAAATCAAGCGGCGGATATTTCCACCCTTTGGCCCGCGCGGCTAAGCTCGCGAATACGACGGAGCGAAATGGCCGGGGGAAAACGCTGCAGCGGAAGCGGCAAGCCGAACTCGCGCAAGAATGGGTACACAGGCCAGGAGGGGCAATGACAACGCTGCGTTATCACGACGGCCAGGACGTGCGACTGGGCGATCAGATTCGTTGGGGCGATAGCGGGACTGGAGCCGTCGTCGTCATGATCGCCGAGCAGACGGCTTTGACTGGCTACATAGCCACGGAGTGGGCCTACCTGCAAGAAGGATGCATGATCGAGGTGCCTGCGGCCGGCCTGTTTCACTACAGCGCGGAGGGCTTACAGCACGATGCCAATCTCGAGCTGATCCTGCGCACGGATTCTGGTTCATAACCGAATCGTCGAGGCGTCTTGCGCACCTTGCTCTACACCGGGTTCGACATCAAGGGGGCCGCAGCTCTCGGCTAAGACCAATTGTCCAGCTCAAGCTGCGCAGCATGTGGCGACCCGATAGACGACAGGCTGCCGGTGCTCAGGCTTCAACTGGATAGCGCATGACCAATGCTTGAGTGATAAGGCTGGCCTGAGCTGGGCTGAGTGGTGTCGCGCCCAAGCGCGCATCCGCCATGAAATGGGCGCCTCGGCCCGCAGGATTGAACACCCGGACGCCATCGTCTGGCAGCCGCGGACTATCGATCCACCAGCCGGGCAGCGCGACCGCGGCTTTCACCGGGACTGCAATATTCAT
Source organism: Lysobacter sp. 1R34A (assembly GCF_051217035.1). Classification (NCBI taxonomy): domain Bacteria; kingdom Pseudomonadati; phylum Pseudomonadota; class Gammaproteobacteria; order Lysobacterales; family Lysobacteraceae; genus Lysobacter; species Lysobacter sp. 1R34A. The sequence goes on along the minus strand of NZ_JBPKJP010000015.1, from coordinate 36,660 downwards.
CTGGCGCAGATAGGCGGCTAGCCAGCCGGCTTGCTGCCGTGCCTGCGCGATGGCCTTTGCGTTGACATGGTCGGGAAAGCGCAGGCGCTCGCCGTCATAGGCCACTTTGAAGTGATCTTTGCTGCCGGTCTTGGGCGGCTTGCGCACCGATTTGGTCTCGATCACGAAAACGGCGTGGCGGCCGATCACAACGTGGTCGAGATTGAAGGATTCGCAGGGGACGTCATGCAAGACCGTCGCCCCCAACCCGATCAGCCGATTCAGCTCCTGCGCGACGAACATCTCGGCCTTCAAGCCGTCCATTCCGCGCCGCCGTGCATTGCCGCTGACGATGATGCGGCGTAGGGAGAACGCAGCCATAACCAGAAAAGCGGTCAGATACAAAACCTCGCTCACGCCGAACTTGGCATTGCCCCATTCGACCTTTGGCAGCGCCCATGCCGCGAGGAAGTAGGGGCCAAGAAAGAACAGGGCGATCAAGCCGCCCAGCATCGAGTCGGTGTGGTCTTCGATGCGCTTGCGCAACTGTTCGCCGGCGCCGTGGATGCGTCGGTCCGCAAGCGGGGATCGGCGGCCCTGGCGGTCGCGCCACAGCTTGTAGCCCCAGAGCGCTCCTATCGCCATCAGCGCAGGAATGAAGATGGAGGCGGCTACGGCAAGAACGAGAAGGATCGAGTCCATCAGATGTCCCTATCTGTGTCGTATTTACCAGCGCAGGCTCTTATATGGAACGACGGATGACAAGGGACAGGGCGCTCAGATTGAGCAGGTGAGCCGCTCGGCGGCGCCCGGCGGCCTGGCACGCGCATGGACCGCCTTGCCCTTCGGCTCCGCCCAGGCCTGAGGCCGGTGCAGGCCTAAATACTCAGGGCACTCCGTCCGGTGTAGCGGGGGCCGGTAGAGAGCATGCACCGACGATGGAACCTGCGCGTTTACGAGCCATGCCGCAACCTGGAGTTGCGATAACACTGCATCGGAAAGGGCCGACTAGCGAACGGCGCTGCGCCCATTAACGCCTCACAAGTGTGCCTAGTTCACGATTGCTTGTAGACAAACGCGTGGTCGACGCGGCTCATCGAAATATGCATTGTTTCCGCGGTTAGAGCTGGCGTAATCTCGGCCTGATTTCGAAGTTGCAGGAAGGCGACATGGATGGGTCCCGAAACTTACGCGGGAGGCGATTGCTGCCATCAATGTGGCTTGCGCTAGGTATGTCGCCAGTGGCCTTCCTCGCATTGGCTGCCTTTGCGCAGACGTCACCTAGCGCTGAGGTTACTTCCCGGCCTTCAGAATCGTCCGTTAGGACGTCGTACGATACCTTCAAGTCCGGCCCCGCCAGGGATTACCCCGAAGTCACGCCGGAGGAAATGGGGCGGCGCTTCGTGAAGCTGATCGACGGGCTTAAGACCGTCGACGCGCTGACGCCGGAATACGTGGCAGCCGAGACCGGTCTGCCTTTGAAGTACACACCGGCCGGTAAGGTCTACTCGTTCACCCCTCACGAGCCCAAGTCGGGCTGGTACTACGAACTGGACTACTACCAGAGCCCGGCAGCGGGATGGAAAACCGCTAGCGTGCAGTTCAGCAACCCGACAAACCCCGGTGCCGATATGGCACCAGTCTGCGGCCTCGACTTCGATGGCTATGCGGCGGCGCTCAAGGGCATGGGCTTCGCGATGACGCCTACGTACGACATGCACGGCAACGTAGTGGAAAATCGCTTCTACCGCGGCGAGCTCGACGTGTCGGTGGGCTATCGCGAGCAGGCCCGCTCAACGCAGGTCGAGCAAACGCATTTCTGCGTGGAGTCGATTTCGGTCCACGGAGCGAAGTGACATGCCGCAGGCGAATGCGCAACTGAATGTGGCCATCCATTGCCTTACTGCGCCGTCGAAACCTTCGGGTGTGCTTTTGTGTTCTGAAGGTGAACGGATCGGGGTTCTCTGTTCGTCGCTGCCGGCTTCGCTTATGCTCGCCCCGTCTGCAAAGCAAGCGGTGCATGGAATGCGCAACTTTCAGTTTCGTCCGTTTCAACCATCGGCCCGTTCGGCCGTACGATCCGCTGTGTTTCGCGCAACTACACCGGTGGCCGAGCATCAGCGACACCAAGCGGATCTCGGTTCAGCACGCGCGCGCTCCGCGATCTACCGTGCGTCACGATCCCTGTTGGCGGTGACGCTCCTGGTATTGGGCAGCGCGTGCGCGCACGAGCCCACGGCCAGCCCCTCTATCCCACAAAAGGAGCCGCATGACATGACGTCGACCGAACCTTTTCGGAGCAACTCGCCTGCTGAGTACCCCGAGCTGACCCCGCTGGAAGTCGGCAATCGGGTGCTTCGGCTGTTGGATGGTTTGAAAACCACCGATGGTTTGACGCTTGATGAAGTAGCAGCCAAGACCGGGCTCCCACTGAAGTACGAGCCCCGGGGCAGGGCCCATGCGCTGATCATCAAACAGCAGGACTCGCCCTGGTTCTACAGTGTGGTCTATCGCGGCGCCAAGCCGCCCATAGCGGTCGAGCTGAATTATGCGTACGACGGCGATGCCCCACCGCCCGGGGAGCCGCCGTGCGGCTTGGAGTTGGACGTGGTGGCTAAACGGCTGAAAGATGATGGCTTCATGATGCGAATCGATGAGGACGGGATAGGCCAACCACTCGCCTACATCTTTCGTCGCGACCGCGTCGATGTGCAGGTGGTGCTGGCTGCGAGCACCTCGAGGGAACAGACCGCCGCGTCGCGTCTTTGCATCGGCCAACTGATGATCACTTCGGCGGATTGAGCATGGCAGGGATGAATCGGCAGCTGGATGCTGCAATCGATGCGTTTGCAACGCAGCCTGGGGTAACGGCTGCCCAAGCCGAGCAGTTGCGTCGATCTTTGCAGGCGGACGATGCCTTGCTAAGAAGCCTGAACGACGCCGCCAGACAAGGGACTCTGCGCTCCTTCGCCCTGGAATCGAATCAGGTCGATCCTGTCGGCCGCACGGATATCGCCAGTGGGACCATGCGGCTACCGCCTGCGTCCCTCTCATCGCCGGAAAGCGGTACAGCTGTCTCGTTGCACACGGCACTGAAGCTTCAGGAAATGTCCCTGCGCTTCGGCAACAGTGAGTATGTGGACGGCCAAGGCCTAACTGCGCGCGTATCCCAGGAGATGGTCAGCAACTTGCAGCAGACTCTGGGTGCGTCGCCGTTGCTCCTCGAGCGCACCGAGGCGGCCATGAATGCCAGGCCGGAACCGCACCTTAAAAGCTTCGCGGTTCTTGCTGGTGATCAAGGCATGGGGGCGGCTTACGACGGCGATGCCAAGACCATGCTGATTCCGGCGTATCGGCTTCAGGCCATGACCGCAGCGAATCCGCGAGGCTTCGATAAGGTCACGATGGTCTACGCCTTCGCCCACGAAATTCAGCACGGCTTCAATCACGAGCGCAAGCAGAAGGCGTGGCGTGAGTTCAAGGCGGAAGTGCGTCAAATCGCCAAAGACGGCGAGCCGGTCAACGACTATACCCAGCCTGTGGCGAAGATCATCCGCGCCTCGCGTGTCGACGAGGCCGAGGGGGAGATTGCCGGCTGGAACGCCGTGCTGAGCATGAAACAGAAGGCCGATCCGTCGTTCGACCTGGAGGAAATGAAGAAAATACCGGGTGCGCGGCCCTATCTGTTTGTCACGGGCGGTTCGTCCAACGTGGAATCGGTCGGACGGTCCGGGCTGAAGTTCAATGAGGATGGGTCGGTCACGCCCTCCGCCGAGAACGTCGAAGCAATGGGAAAGAACTATTTCGACCGGGCCTCCCGAAAGGGATTGGCCGAATCGGCCGAACGCGTTGGGCTGGGTGCGCATAAGGAGTCCAACTACCCCAACTACTACGGGCGGAACGCGATCGAAGAGCTCATTACCCTCGACAGAAAGGCCGCGAAGACGGTAGGTGGGGTCGAGCCGCGGATGCAGCTGAACATGGCAGCGCTGGGTTTGGAGGAGAATCTGATTGAGCGGCTAGGGCTACGGGTTGATCCCCGGCCGCAAGAACGTCAGCCGTATTACGACAGCAGCGAATCACCGCCGGTTCTTCGCCATTTCGACCACACGCGCAACGGCGTTAATTTGAACCAGCACGTTCCTCTTGAACCGGTAGCCGACGTATTGCCTGTGGCTGCCAAGCCTGGAGACCCGGCGCAGACCTCGCACCCGGACCACCGGCTGTACGGACAGATCCGCGATCTCGTGCTGGCCCAAGACCAGCAACACGGCCGCCAGTGGGATCAGACCAGCGAACGCCTTACCGCTAGCTTGCTGGTCCTGTCGAAGGAGTCCGGGCTGACCCGCGTCGACCACGTGGTTTTCAGTCAGAAGACCGACCGCGTTGCCGCCGGCGAGAACATCTTCGTCGTGCAAGGCCGGCTGGATGACCCTGCCCATGTCCGCGCGCATATGAAGACCGATGAAGCCACGCGCACGCCGGAGAGCGCTTCGTTCACCAAGGTGGAGGCGTTGAACGAGCGCGCCGCGAGTCAGGCCATGACGCAGGCGCAGAGCCAGACGCAAGAGGACATTGTTCGCGGACCGTCGATGGGGCGCTGACGCTGCATTGAGCGCAGGCTGTTGTGATCCACGCTCAACGACGTGCCGGCCGAGGCCACTGCTGTCCGAACCGGAGCAGCACAAGGCCGTGGCCAACCTCAAGACCCGCCTGACCGAGTCAGTCGCCACCCGCTGCAAGGCTTGACCTTCCGCTCGTCGTTCCATCATGGCACGGCAATGCAATGAGAGCCCGTACGTTCTATCCTGCGCAGTCCGCTATGACCTACACAGGCCACGAATGAGACTCACGGGCTACGGCATTGAAGATCGGGACGCAGACGAGTTCCGTCACATAGAACTGGCAGAGATCAGCCTGTTGGCAACCCCAGTCGAGCTTCGGCGTATCGCCGCATTCCTGAGCGACGCGGCCGATAACATGGACCGCATGGGCGGCGACTACGATCACGAACACCTGGGCGATCGCCAGCCCGGTTTCGACGATTCGCCGCACTTGGTCGTGGCCAGGGCGAGATAGACGCGCGGATAGTGATTGCATCGGAAGCGGCATGCCGCAGTCCCTGTGGCATGCCTTACTCACATTCGATAGAGCAATGACGACACTGCGGTACCACGATGGCCAGGACGTTCGGCTGGCGACACCATTCGCTGGGGAGACGAGGCGGGCGGGGTCGTCGTGGTGATGATTGCCGAGCACGAGGCCATGCGGGGCTACGATGCTGCGGAATGGGCTTACCTCCGGGATGGCTGCATGATCTTGTCTTCCACTACCGACCTGGTCCGCTACGACGCACCGGGGTTGGCGTTCGACTCCAACCTCACATTGCATGTCCGCATGCTTGAATAACGCTTGAAAAGGCGCGTATGATCCCGTCGACCTGATCGCGCCATGCTGGCGCTGCCGCCCACCGGGCGCGTACACGAAGTAGCGCCGGCGACGCCGGCAAAACACCTTTAGTCCTCATCAGCTCCTATGCTGCACCCAGCCTCTCCGGCAATGGGTGCTGTTCCCGCGTGGCAACCCTCGTCAATCAACTCGCGGCCGTGCCGCCTGATCTCATGACCAACGCACCCTCGCTCGACGCTTGGATCGATGCCTTCATCGAATACCACATCGAACATGAAACATCCGAGCCAAATTTGGATCACCCGCTCGCGTGGGCTGATGAGCAAACAATGTTCATCCTTGAGCCCGTAGATCGCGAAACGATGTGGCAGTTCGTTACGGGCGTCCTGGCCCGCAGACCATCCGCGTCCGTCCTTGGATACCTGGCGGCAGGGCCGCTGGAGGATATGATCGCCCACTTCGGCGACTACTTCATCGAACGCATCGAGTCCACCGCTGGGAGCGATCCGGCGTTTCGCGAGTTGCTCCACGGGGTGTGGAAGAACTGCACTCCCGATGCGCTGTGGGAGCGCGTCGAGATCGCCCGCGGTCCTTGCGATTCATCACCTGCTGCTTAAGCGCGTCTGACAGAGTTTTTCTCAATGGCGTCGGCGCTCTGGACGGAGTGTCGGCGCTCGAATGCACCTCATCCGGCAAGACCCCGCATTCGATGGGCTTCATTAAGGCCCGTGGCGTCGGGATGCTCCTATCAAGGAGCGGGCAGGTGTCGAATCTGCACGTCATCACGGCGAGCCACCCGGCTGAAATATGAGTGTCGAGGACTGCCTAGGGGCAATAGCGCAACCCGGAGTTGCGAAAGCAGCTGCATGGAGGAAAGCCGTAGTGGCAGACCCCGCCGCGGCAACCTCGTAAGTGTGCTTAGTTCTCGATTCGTTGTAGACAGAACCCGCTGTCGATGCAGTTACCCGGATTGCGCATTGTTTCCGGGGCAGGGGCTGGCGTAACCTCGGCCTTGATTCCGAAGTCATGGGCATTGGGCAGGCATGGACAGGCCGCGAAACTTACGCATGAAGCGACCACGGCGGGCATGGCTTGCCCTAGGTGCAATGTCCGCAGTCATCCTCGCATCGAGTGCTTGTGCGCAGGCGCCGTTGAAGGCGGCGGTTTCTCCTCAGCCTTCGTCATCCAATGTCGAGACGTCTTCCGATACTTACAAGCTCAGCCAAGCAAGCGAGTATCCAGATCTGACGGCCGAGGAGGCCGGACGACGCATTCTGAATCTCGTCGATGGGCTGGAATCGATGGATGAGCTTCCGCTGGAGCGAGTGATAGAGCGAACTGGCTTCCCGCTCAAGTACGCTCCTGCCGGAAACCTGCATGCCTTCGCCGTTGAACTGGCTGGAAACCGAGGTTTCTACAACGTCATTTATCGCGACAAGAATGGCCGAAGGTTCGTCGAGATCCGATATGCCGGGCCGGAGGAGTCCGAACATTCCGACGTATTTCCTTGCGTGCTGGGTGCCACTGCGGTCGCGGAGCGGCTGAAGGCATTGGGCTATATCATGAACACCGACATTGACGAGATTGGTCGTACGCTCGAACACATGTTCACTCGGGGCCGCCTTGGAGTGCGTATCGTGCCGAGCGACCACAGCATGCCGAGTCCGCTCGGGATCGACACTTGTATTGAAGTGCTGACAATTCAGTCAGAGGACTAGTTGATGCCAGCCCGTCCACACAATTATCTATGTTTGAAGAATGCTTATGATCGTCACACGCGATCATAGATTCCTTGTGTCGTCGGACGGAGTTCCGATGATTGTTTTATTTCGAACTGCGGTAGGTATGGCGGTGCTGGCGGGTTGCAGCCTGATGAGCGCTTTTGCTCATGCCGTCTTACCTTCCGCGCCGAAAGAGTCTGTCGACATGACGTCGATAGATACTTACCGGATCAGTTCGCCCGCCGAACATCCAGAGTTGACCCCAGAGGAACTTGGGCGCCGGACCCTGCGACTGCTGGATGGGCTGAAATCCATGGACGAATTGACCGTCGGCCAAGTGTCTGCCCGCACCGGAATACCGCTGGAGTACGCGCCGAAGGGAAAGGTCTATGCGTTCACGGTTCAGATACCCGACTCCCCTTGGTACTACGGTGTGAACTACCGCGAAGGTCTCGAAGGGAAATTGTTCGAGCTGGAGTATGCGTATGTCGGCGACGCTCGGCCTAAAGGGGCCCCCTTGTGCGGTATGTCCGCCGATGGTCTTGCAAGGAAGCTCAAGGCAGATGGCTATTCCCTGTGGATCGATGTCGACGAGTTAGGTCAGGCCTTGGCCTACTACTTCGAGCGCTCGCCGCTTAAGGTCCGGGTGGTGCCCGGGGCGAGCGTTCCCAATGAGAAAACAGGGGCGTATCACATGTGTGTCTCGCAGTTGATGATTACTTCAGCGGATTGAGCTCGATAGAGCCTTGAATCCACGGACGAAGGGAGGCTTCCGCATGCTTGCATCAGGATCATCGTTACTCGTTCGGATCAATAACGTATGGCCAAGTCAGAACTCATGAAGCACCTAAATCATCCTTCGATCGTCAGGCTGCTGCTGGCTGCTAGTTGCACAATTTTGAGTGCTTGCACCCATGCAGCGCCCGTTAGCCCAATAGATCAGCCATTTGCCAAGGGGGCCTCCGACGTGAGCTCAACTGAGTCCTATAAGCCGCATCCTGCGAGCGACTACCCGGAGATCACGCCTGAGGAAATGGGGCGGCGTCTCCTGAAGTTGGTCGACGGGTTGAAAACGATTGAGGAGCTGACTCTGGATCGAGTCCTCGAGCAAACCAAGCTCCCCCTTCGATATGCCCCAGATGGTAGGGCATATGTGTTCGGACTGTATCTGCCGGACTCTGGCTGGCACTACGCGCTTTCCTATTTCGAAGATGCGGAAGCGAAGCTGAAGACTGTTCGTTACGACTTTGCGAACCCGGCGAATGAACAGGCGGATATGACGCCAGTGTGCGGCCTTAGCTTCGATGATTACGCAGACTCGCTGAAGAAGATCGGCTTCACCATGACGACTTCGCATGACGAAATAGGCCGAGCGATTGACTACAGCTTCTATCGGCCCGAGGTGCAAGTTATCGTCACCGAGAGGAGGGAGCGCATTGCAAGCGAAGGAGCGTTGCCGCGTTCTTGTGTTAAGTCGGTCGCGATACATTCGGTGGATTGACTATGGCCAGGCCGAATAGGGAACTTCAGGCAGCGATTGATAGGTTCGGCGCCACATCGGGCGCGAATAGTGACCAAGTGGCGCAACTGTATGCTGCGATTGATGCGGATTCGAGTCTGCTGCGAAGCTTGAATAAGGAGGCCGAGGCTGGGCGGCTAAAAGGGTTCGCATTTCACATCACAAGAGACAACCTTGTTGGTGCGTACGACATACAGTCCGGGATGATCATGTTGCCCGCTTCGGGCTTCCGCGAAGCAGGCAAAGAGCCGAGTCCGAACCTTGCCGGCGCGCTACGTATTCAGGACATGTCAGTACGTTTTGCGCATAGCAGCTATACAGATGCGGCGAACCAGCCGGCCACCGTCAGCCAGGAAATGGTCGACAATCTTCAGCGTACGATTAACGGCTCACCTGTATTGGCTGACCAAATGAAGGCGGCCACTGCGGCCGGTCATTTGAAGCAATTCGCGGTGATGGCGCCAGGAACTGGAGCGGGTGGTACTTACGATGGCTCTACTCAGACCATGAATCTCCCCGCATCGAGCCTTCAAAGTAAGACTGCAGCCAACCCCGCTGGAAGGTTCAACGTTGGCTCATTGACCTTCGTGCTCGGCCATGAAACTCAGCATGGATTCAATCATGCCGAAAAGCAGGCTGCCTACCGGGTGTTCGATTCGGAGGTCCGGAAAATTGCACGGGATAGCAATCCGATCAACGATTACACCCTGCCTATTGAGAAGTTGGTTCAAGCAGGCCGAGAAGATGAGTCAAAGGCCGAGATCGCAGGCTGGAATGCCGTTCTGAGTAGCACGCAGCAAATCAAGCCGTCGGTCGATTTGGCTGTGATGTCAAAAATCCCAGTAAACCAAGTCAGGGATTTCGTTGACTACGATATCGTCGCGCAGAAAGCCTCCCCTAAGCCGGGTCTGGTCTTCAATCCAGATCTTTCCTTGTCTCAGACTCCCGAAAATATTGTCGCGATGGGAAGGCATTACTTCGATAAACATCCTGATGGTACGCCGGGAATACCTCTGCAACAGACGTCGAGCTTGGGCCCACATAGAGAGGCCGACTACCCCAACTACTACGGTCGTAACGCCATCCAGCGTGCCATCACGATCGATCGTAAGCACGCGCATTCGGTCGATGGCGTCGAGCCGCAGATGCAGATCAACATGGCGCAGCTGCGTCTGGATGAACGCTTGATCGAGCGTTTGGGGCTTGAGATCGATCCGCACCCGGAACGGCCCCAGGCTTATTACGACACCAGTCAGTCGCCGCCGGCGCTACGGCATTTCGACCATACTGAGACGGGTCTTAACCGTTACGAGCATGTCCCGATCGATCCCGAGATCCTCGCCGGCGACGTAGTCAACAAAGACCATGTCAAGCCGAATCCCTCCCAGCCGGGCCATCCCGACCACACGCTGTACTCGCAGATCGTCGCGCAGGTGAAGGAGCAGGATCGCGTCAACGGTCGCAGCTGGGATCAGGTTAGCGAACGCTTGAGCGCCAGCCTGTTGTCGCTGGCGAAGGACAGCGGCGTCACCAGGGTCGACCACGTGGTCTTCAGTCAGAAGACCGACCAAGTTGCAGCTGGGGAGAACGTCTTCATCGTGCAAGGGCGATTGGACGATCCTGCTCATGTCCGAGCGCATATGAAGACCGAGGCCGCGGTGCAGACACCTGAGGCCGCGTCGTTCCAGAAGGTCGAGGCACTGAACGAGCGGTCGGCGCAGCAGGCGCTCAGCGCGCAGCAGAACTATCAGGCGCAAGAGGAAGTGCAGAAGTCGTCTGGGATGAGTCGATAAGACGCATCTCGGTGGCTGACGATGCATCGGTTCGCTGCTGAGGCCTTGCCCCTAGCGACTACGCGTCATCCCCAAAAAAACGGGCCGCTTTCGCGGCCCGATTCGTATCTATCGCGGTTCTATCGCTTAGTCACTCAACAAACCGTGCCGTCCCCACGTCGTACCACGGGGTGCACAGCAGCTGGCGGCCGGCGCTGGTATCGCCGGCCGCGGTCCAGATGGGGCCGTGGTCGGTCTTGACCGGGTTGCGGAACTGCTTTTCGTCGAACGCGGCCACCGCGACGCACCAGCGCAGGCGCTTGGGCGTGCCGTCGGTGAAGCGGTGGACGAACTGGTCGGCCAGTTCGCCGCCGGGCTTGAGTTCGACGGCGAGCGGGGCGGCGCCCAGCGGGTCCATCGCAGCGGTGGCCGGGGCGGGGCCGGGGCCGTGCAGCAGGACGGTGCCGTCGGCCTGTTGTTCGACGCGCGGTGCGCCGACCGGGCCGGGGTTGAAGGCGGCGCCCGCGCGGTCGCCGTAGACGCCGCGATCGAACACGGCCAGGGCGCGGTCGGCGCTGCCGTTGCGCAGGCGGTAGCGCACCAGCACGGTGTTGGCGTCGGCGCTGTAGTGGAACTCGGTATGCAGGCTCGCTTCCTGGCCGTCCTGCACGCGCAGGCGGGTGTCGGCGGTGGCGGTGGTGGTGTCGGGCTGGGCGTTCATTCGGGATTCTTCTGCAGGATGCGGTAGGCCATGCGCGCAGGCGGCGGCCAGCGAGGCGGCGAACACGGCGGAGGCCTTGAGCGCGTATCGCGGGCGGGCGGCGGTCGTGTGGTTCGCTGTCATCGGGCGGGCCTCGGCATGGATCGGTGGTTTGCAGGTGGGTGGGGTCGCGCCGCCCAGGCTGGGTGCCTGCGTGCGGCGGTCGCTCATCGGCGCATGCCGCCGGCGCTCTGGGCCGGTTCGGCTTGTTGCTGCTGCGCCTGGGCCTGCGCTTGCGCCTGGGCTTGTTGTTCCTGGCGGTCGACGGCGTGGATGGCTTCGTGGCGCATGGACTGGCCGGGCGCCTGCTCGGCGAGGGCGCGGGTGGCGTCGCGGGCGGCGCTGCGGTCGCCGGATTCCATCGCCTGCAACAGCGCGTCCAGGTGGGCGTGGCTGTGGTTGTGCCCGCCGTTGGGACCGGCGCCGGTCGCGCTGGGGTTGCCCGGGGCGGAGAACGCGCTCTTGGCGTCGACGCTGTAGTCCGGACGTCGCGTCAGGCCCATCTCGTCGCGCATGCCGTTTTCGGTCAGGTTGCGCGGGTTGGTCTTGGTATCCGGCGTGGCCGCGTTGTGGTCGAAGTCGAAGGCGACGCCGCTGTTGTCCAGACCGACGGCCTGGCGCTCGAAGTTGCGCACGCTGCCCGAGTCCGGGCCGGTGCCGCTGTACACGCCCTGCTGCAGGGTGCCGCCGGTGATGTTGTAGGCGTGCGACATCTCGTGGTGCAGCACCACGGTTGGCGTTTCGAAGAAGTCGCTGTGGAACGAGGGGTTGTAGCTGATCACCGAGTCCATGCCGGCGCCGCGCGTGGTCACGCCGGTGGCCGGGTCGGTCTGCAGGAAGGCGTCGTTGGTCAGCGAGGGGCCGGCGTAGCCGTTCATCTCGTTGCTCAGCTCGGTGATGCTGACGCTGTGGCCGGTGCCGATGGCGGGGCTGGCGTTGCGGTCCAGCTCGCTGAGCATTTCGCGGCCGTTGTTGGACGAGCGCAGCATGTCCAGGTCGGCTTCCACGCGCTGGCGGAAGGCATCCGACGAGCCGGCGGCGACGGTGACCGTGGCGCCGACGTTGGTGCTCATGTCGACTTCGATCTGGTTGTTGCGCGCGCCGCGGGCGGCGGTGATGGTGTCTTCGCTGGCCTGGCCGTACACGGTGTCGCGGCCGCCGCGGTTGTCGACGGTGTCGGCGCCGGCGCCGGTGTAGACGCGGTCGTTGCCCTGGCCGCCGCGCAGGATGTCGGCGTCCTGGCCGCCGGACAGAATGTCGTTGCCCTGGCCGCCTTCGAGCGTGTCGTTGCCGCGCCCGCCTTCGAGGTAGTCGCGGCCCTGGCCGCCGCGCAGGATGTCTTCGCCGTCGCCGCCGTAGACCACGTCGTTGCCGCCGCCGGCGTCGATCGTGTCGTTGCCGGTGTTGCCGAACACGTCGTCACGGCCCAGGCCGGTGCTGATGGTGTCGTTGCCGTCGCCGCCGTCGACGCGATCGCGCCCGCGGCCGGTGGTGATGGTGTCGTTGCCGTTGCCGCCTTGCACGTCCATGTTGACGCGCACGTTGGGGCCGGCGTGGATGATGTCGTTGCCGTCGCCGCCGCGCACGCCGAGCTGCTGCTGGGCGGCGAGGGTGATCTCGTACGGCTGGCCGTTGATCTGCACGTCGAGCACGCCGTTGGCGCGCTGGCTGACCTGCACGTTGTCGTCGCCGGCGCCGCCGTTGATGACGAGCAGATCGCTGAACTGGTCGCCGCCGGTCACTTGCTCGCGGCTGATGACGATGTCGCCCTGGCGGAACAGTTCCTGCGAGACGATGCCTTTGCCGTCGGGCGTGCTGCGCGACAGGTCGGGCGGCGGACTGCCGGGCGGGACGGTGCCGCCGTTGATGACGGTGGGAGCGGGGCCTGCCATAGAGATTCTCCTTGGCGTTGTAAGGCTGACGGATGGGTAAGCCGCCCGGCGCAGCCGTTTCCTGCCGGGCGACCTCAGTTCGACGACTATAGGTGGACTGCCGGCACGAAGGAACTCGGGGCGGCCGGCCGGCGCGACCAACGGCACTGCCTGGACAGGCGGGGCCGTGTCCCAATCGGGCGGAGGGCCTGGAAGTGGGAGCGCAGTCACAAGAAACGCGGTGGGCCCGGCGATCCGGCCACGCCGGTTGCATGGCAAGTCGAGGCACCGAGCTTGTTCAGGGCACCGGCCGGCCGTCGCCCGTGACCGGGGCGGTGGCGCGGAGGCTGCATTGCGTTCGGCTCCCATCCGGCTGAACAGGCGCGGGCCTTGCCGTATCCTGCCGCCCATGCCCACCTATATCGCCTTGCTGCGCGCCGTGAATGTCGGCGGCACCGGAAAACTGCCGATGGCCGAACTGCGTGCGATGTGCGAGGACGCCGGCTTCGAAGACGTACGCACCTACATCGCCAGCGGCAACGTGGTGTTCCGCACCGCCATGACCGCCAAGCGCGCGCAGGCCGCCCTGGAGCAGCGCCTGGCCGTGTATGCGGGCAAGCCGGTCGGGGTGATCCTGCGCACCGCCGCGGAGATGGCGCGCGCGCTGGCCGCACAGCCCTTCGCGGGCGCCGCGCCGAACCGGGCGGTGCTGATTTTCCTGGACGCGCCGCCGCCGGCCGATGCGCTGGACACGGTCAGGCACCGCAACGGCGAGGAAATCGCTTTGGGCGAGCGCGAGATCTACGTGCACTACGGCGACGGCATGGCCGATTCCAAGCTCGTCATCCCCGCGGCGAAGGCCGGCACCGCGCGTAATTTGAACACGGTGGCGAAGTTGATCGAGATGGCGGGCGGTTGAGGGGCGCGGGCGTCGCTGTCGGGCCGGAGTGGTCGCACCGGCCATCCTGAGCCGGGCATGCCTGCGTCCGGCGCGCATGGCGCTCGCCTTCCGGCCGCCCGGCCCGCCGTACTAAACTGCGTCCCATGCGAAATCCACTGCAAGATCAATTGCTCAAGGCCGGCTTGGTCAAGAAGGCCCAGGTGGCCCAGGTCGCGCGCGAGCAGGCCAAGCAGCGCCAGGGCAAGGCGCCGCCGGCGCCGACCGCGGAACAGATCGAGAGCGAGCGGCTGCGCGCCGAACGCGCCGAGCGCGACCGCGCGCTGTCGGCCGAACGCAACGCGCAGGCGAAGGCGCACGAGCTGCGCGCGCAGGTCCGCCAGATCGTCGAGACCAACAAGGTCAAGCGCGAGGGCGAGATCGCCTATGGCTTCACCGACGAAGGCAAGATCAAGAACGTATTGATCAACACCGCGTTGCGCACGCAACTGGCGAGCGGCGCCCTGGTGATTGCGCGCCACGACCAGGGCTACGAGTTGCTGCCGCGCGCCGCCGCGGAAAAAGTGTATGCCCGCGACCCGTCGATGATCGTGCTCGATCACGCCGCGCCAAAGGCCGACACGCCGCCGAGCGAGGACGACGAGTACTACGCACAGTTCCAGGTGCCGGACGACCTGATCTGGTAACCGCCACGCTGGCCCGCTCATCGCAGCGACACGCATCGTTGGCCTGACACTCACGCCATGCATCCGCCACCGCCGGTCACCGCGCGCACTTACCGCTTCGCCTTGCGTTCGATCGAGGAGCGCTTCGGGCCCGGCAACTTCGACGATGCCGGCGACGCGATCGTCGAGGCCTTGCACGATAGCTACGACCAGGCCGAGCGCTGCGCCGTCGATTTCGACTTCGTCACCGCACATGCCAACCCTTGGTTACATGCCCTGGTCGTGACGATAGACCCGCTGCCGGAGTCGGCGCACGCGAGGTTGCTGGTGCGGCTTGACGAAATCGGGCTTCAGCCTGCAGATCGCTGACCTTTGTGTGCTATCAAGTTCGATGTGCCTTCCACGAGTCGTAATACTTGTCGCTTGAAAGGGCCGCGCCGACGCCGTTAGCGATACTTTCGGTTGCCGTTGTTGCGCGGGTTAGGTTGACGTAGGCTTCGAGGCATAAGAACCGTTGAGTCGAGACCAGCGCGTCATCGCCATCGTCGCGTAGTCCGAACCTTTCCTGCCATGGAGGCATCGATGCGCACCATAGTCCGCCTTCTCTTTGTCGCGCTGCTGGTGGCGACAGTGTCCGCTTGCTACGACACCGGGTTCCCGACGACGAAGGAACTCGAAGCGAAGTACCGCCGCAACCCCGCGCCGAAGCAGGCCTACCGGATCACGCTTAGCGTCGCGGAGGCGCCGGGGCCGTTCGCCAAAGCCGAAGGCTCGATCCGCTACGAGGCGCCGAACTGCGGCTATATCGCCGAAGGGATCTCGGGTGTGCCGATGGAACCCTCCCATTACTTGCCGATCAAGTTCAGCAAAATCGGTGAGAACACCTTTGCCGCCACGATTCATGCGGATGCCATGCTCGATGAGGATTATCTCGGCACGGGTGTGTGCCGCTGGCAGCTGATGAGTGTGACTTCCTCGATCCGGGCCACCGGCGCCAGAACCGACATCGAATACCTCGTGGGTTTGAGCGGCGATGAGTTGCGGGCGACAAAGGCCCAGACTAGCTACTTCGTAAAGGACGAATATCCGGGCGACGATCCGTCTGAGCGCAGCGATTTGGGCAATGCCGATCCCAATTGGTATAGGCCGGAACTACAGGGGCAACTGTTCAGCGCCACCCTGACGCCAGTGGCGGTGACGCCCTGAGCGCAGGGACAGAACTTGCGGCATGCCCTTGGGCGGTCGCACCACTCGCAACTGGCAAGGCCATCGCAACTTTCGGTTGCCGTTGCGGCGATCTCCCACCTGACGTAGGCTCGGCCTCGTAGGCCCGTCCTTGACCCGGGCGGGACCATGGCGGTGCCGCCGCCGGCCCGCTTCTTAATCATCTCTTGCCATGGAGGCATCGATGCGCGGTGAGCTTCGCACCTTTTGCCTTCTGCTGGCGTTGAGTACTTCCGCCTGTAGCGCTCCCGAGACAGCAATGACTTCCGACAAATCCTCGCCCGATTCCGCTCCCTCGACGGCTGAGATGGAGGCCAAGTACAAGCGCAATCCGGTTCCCAAGCAGCCGTATCAGATCGTGCTCAAGGTGTCGGACGCGCCGGGGCCGTTCGCTGTAATAGATGGGTCAGTCGATTACGAGGCTCCAGATTGCACGTACATACCGGATCCCATTGCAGGTGCAACGATGAATCCGTCGTATAGCTTGCCGATCAAGTACAGCAAGATTGACGAGACTACGTACGCCGCTACGGTTTACGCCGATGCGATGCTCGACGAGGATTATTTAGGTAAGGGGGTGTGTCATTGGGAGCTGTCGACTCTCAATGCTGTACTCAAAGCCACCGGTGCCAACACAGATACCAGTTTCGTAGCGAATCTTCAGGGCAGGGAAGTGCGCGCCCTGCAGGCGCGTACGAATTTCTATGCCAAGTACAAGTATCCGGGCAGCGAGCCTTCAGATATCTCCGAGTTCGGCAAAGTGGATCGCAATAGGTTTAAGCCTGAACTTCAGGATCAACTATTCACTATCACTCTGACGCCAGAGGCAGGGACGCCATGAGCCTTAACAGCCAACAATACGCAGATCTCGCCGACGATTCTTATCGTGCGCGCGAGAAAGATAAGGAATATGTAATCGGCGGTGTGGAGTACAAAGTTCTAAAGCATGTCGACAAACCGTCCGGCTATCAGGGGACGATTTACCAGCGTGTCGATACCGGCGAAATTGTCGTGGCTCATCGTGGAACCGAGTTCGATCGCGAGATGCTCAAGGACGGTCTGACCGATGCTCGCATGGCCACGAATCGCACTAACGCCCAAGCCAAGGATGCGATTGCGCTGACCCGGGACGCGGTCAACGAAGCTAAACAAATGGGCAGAGATAATCCGCCGGCCCCCGAGGTTACCGTCACCGGCCACTCCCTCGGCGGCACCCTGGCGCAGATCACCGCCCACCACTACGACCTGCGCGGAGAGACCTTCAATGCCTATGGCGCGGTCAGCCTGGGCTATCGCATCCCGGAAGGCGGCAACCGCATCACCAACCATGTGATGGCGGGCGACCCGGTCAGCGCGGCCAGCGATCATTACGGCAAGGTCAAGGTTTACGCGACGCCGCAGGAAATCGCGAGCATGAAGGACCGCGGCTACGAGAACACCCGCAGTATGTTCGACGCGCGCAACATGGCCGGCGCGGTCAAGGACATGGTCGGTACCTCGCACAGCATGCACAACTTCCTCAATGAGGACGCCAAGGGCAAGCCCGACCGCTCCGCACTCGCCGATCCGCAGGCACAGCGTCTGGCGCAGCAGTACGACCCGATGATCGACAAGTACCGCGGCGACGTCGAAACCACCCGCCGGGGCGTCACCCATGTTTCGCGCAATCCGCTCGAACGGATCGGCGATGCGATCGACGACATTCGCGGCCCGGTCAAGGCCGGCGAGCCGGGACGCAGGGAAGAGCGCCATGCGCCGGCCCTGCCGCAACGGCATTCGTCGCCGCTGCACCTCGATCCCTATGCGCCCGGCAAGAGCATTCCCGACTACCTCCATCCGGGCAGGCAGCAACCGTCCGGTCCCGGCATCCCGTTCCGCAACGCCACCACCTCGATCAGCGGCGACCCCTCGACCTTCCTCGACCGCATGCTGGCGGCGTCGCAGAACGGCGACCGCGATACCTTTCGTCAGATGACCCAGGATGCCGCGTCGGCGCCACCGGGGCGCGCGCTGCGCGAGGAAGCGGCGGCGACGGTGGACCGGCAGGAGCAGGCGCTCGCCCAACAGGCGGCGCAGCAGCAGGCGCAGACGGCCGAGCAGGCGTCGCCGGTGCGCAGCGGGCCGCGCATGGCGTGACGGCGCTTCCGGTATGAAGCAGCGGCACCTTAAAGAAGCAGACACGAGAGATACAGGCACGGTTTGAGATCGCACCGAGGAGCGGTTGGATGCAACAGGACGAGTTGATGGGCCTGGTCAGCAAGACCGCGGCCCTGATGGAGCAGTTCGAACGTCGCTGCGAAGAGATCGAACAACACCAACGTGCGGTCTACCAGCAGTTGCTGCAGCTCGCGCAGCAGGTGCCCGGAGTGGTGCGGCAGTCGGCCGACGAGAGCCTGCGCAATCTGCCCGGCGCGGTGATGGGCAAGCTGGAAAGCGGTCTGTCGCAGCCGGTCGGCGCCTACGAGCGCCGTCTGCAGGATGCCGGCGGCCTGCTGCAGGAAGGCTCGCAGTCGCTCGCTGCCCAGCTCAAGCGCATGGAGTGGCTGCACAAGCAGCTGATCTGGAAAGTGGTCGGGGCGGCCCTGGGCAGCGTGCTGCTGTTGCTGGCCGGCGGCGGTTGGCTGCTGTGGCAGTACCGCGCCGACATCAACGAGAACCGGGTCACTGCCGACCTGCTGCGTGCGTACAACCAGGCCGACGTGACCCTGTGCGACGGACGGCTGTGCGCCAACGTCGATACCAAGGGCAAGACCTACGGCGACAACAAGCAGTACCGGCCGGTGCAAGCCCGGCCCTGATCGGCGCACGTGCGCCTCGCTGGTCGCGGTAGCCGCGGCCGGCCTTCGTATCCGAAGACTTCGGCCATCCGACTACGCCGGCCGTCCGCGGCGGGCGCCGCGCTGCCGCGAGTCGCAGGGGCGGCTGAGTTGCCGTTCCTGTCGGCCCGCCCCGGCGGCAGGAATTATCCGGGCCGGAATCAATTGAGGACCGATTCTGTCCTCGATGGCGGTTACCTTGGTCCTGCCGCACACGACCGGTAACCATCACTCCGAGGTCCCCATGCTCACTCTGATCCACGCACCGCACTCCCGCTCGACGCGCATCATCAGCCTGCTCAAGGAACTCGACGCGCTGGCCGACGTCGACGTCCGCCACGTCGATATCCAACGATCCGGCCAGGCCTTCGACGGCGATGCGCGCAACCCGCACCCGGAAGGCAAGGTGCCGTTGTTGATCCACGACGGCGTCGAGATCTGGGAGAGTCCGGCGATCATCCTTTACCTCACCGACCTGTACGCCCACCGCAAGCTCGGCCCAGCGGTCGGCGACAAGGATCGCGGCCGTTATCTGTCGTGGCTGAGCTGGTACGGCGGTGTGATCGAGCCGGTGCTGCTGCTGGAAGCGGCCGGGATCAGCCATCCCTACGCCACCGCCACGTTCCGCGGCCCGCGGGAGCTGCACGCGCGCCTGATCAAGGCGCTGGCCGACCAGCCCTATCTGATGGGCGACCACTACACCGCCGCCGACCTGCTGCTGCAGTCGCCGTTCGCGTGGTTCCCCGACAGCGCGCCGTCGGACCCGGCAGTGCAGGACTGGATCAAGCGCTGCGGCGAGCGCCCGTCGGTGCGGTTCGCGGCCGAGTACGACGCTGCGCTGGCGGCCTAGCCGCGCGACGTGCAACCCGGCCTGTGCATCGCCGCCGATGCACGGGCCGGGCATGGGCCGTGAACAAGCGGGCGGCCCTTACGCCGTGGTTTGCGGTCGTTCGCCGAGACGCTGCGTTCGCGCAACGGCGTTGATCGAATGCGCAAACCACGCTTGACCTCAATCGCACTTGAGGCTTTACCGTGGCCGCTCGTCAACACGATCGAGGGCCCGCGATGACGTCACGCCTGCAAGACATCGACCTCTACCTGCAACGCCTCGGCTACGAGCGCGCGCCGCCGCCGACCTTGGACAGCCTGCGCGAACTGCAGCGGCGACACACCGCCGAGTTTCCGTTCGAGACCCTGGCGACCTTGTTGCGCATGCCGGTGCCGATCGACCTGGCCTCGCTGGAGCGCAAGCTGTTGCACGAGGGGCGCGGCGGCTATTGCTACGAGCTCAACCGGATGTTCCTGGCCCTGCTGCAGCAACTGGGCTACGACGCGCGCGGCATCACCGGCCGGGTGCTGATGGGCGGCCCCGAGGACGCGCTGCCGGCGCGCACCCATCTGCTGGTGCTGGTGACCATCGATGGCGTGCGCCATATCGCCGACGTCGGTTTCGGCGGCATGGTGCCGACCGCGCCGCTGCGCCTGGACGACGAGGACGCGCAGGCCACGCCGCACGAGCCCTACCGCATCGAGTCGCGCGATGGGCACTACCTCCTGCGCGCCCAGGTCGCCGGCGAGTGGCGGGCCATGTACGTGTTCGATCTGCAGTCCCAGGTCGAAATCGATTACGAGGTCGGCAACTGGTACGTCTCGACCCATCCCGAATCGCCTTTCCTGGGCCAGTTGTTCGTCGCCCGCACCGGTCCCGGCCTGCGCAAGACCTTCAACAACGGCAGCTTCGCCGTGCACCGGCTGGGCGAAGACAGCGTGCGCCGCCAACTGGCCGACGCCGGCGCCGTAATCGAGGTGCTGCGTTCCGAGTTCGGTATCCGCGTGCCCGAGCATCCGCAGTTGCATGCAGCGCTCGAACGTCTGTTGGCGAGGTCGGCGGCGGCGTGAATGGGGCGCAGTCCACACGCGGCCGTCCTTTGCGTCCGGTCGCAGCGCGATCCGCTCCTGTCCCCCGCCGGCAACGTTTTATAGACAGGGCTTGCGCGATACTGCGGCGGCATCGGAGCGGACGGCCATGGCCCAGAACATCTACGACGATCCGGCCTTCTTCGAGGGCTATTCGCAACTGCGGCGCTCGATCGAAGGCTTGGTCGGCGCACCGGAATGGCCCGCGCTGCAGGCGCAGTTGCCGGAGCTGCGCGGGCGCCGGGTGATCGACCTGGGCTGCGGCTATGGTTGGTTCTGTCGCTACGCGCGCCTGCAGGGCGCCGAGCGCGTGCTCGGCGTCGATGTATCCGAGAAGATGCTCGAACGCGCACGAACCACTACCCAGGATGCCGGGATCGCGTATATCCGCGCCGACCTGGACGAGTACGAGCCCGATCCGGCCGCGTTCGATCTCGTCTACAGCTCGCTGACCTTGCATTACCTCGACGATCTGCCCGGCCTGTGGGCAAGAGTCCACCGCGCGTTGGTTCCGGGCGGACGTTTGCTGTTCTCGGTCGAGCACCCGATCTATACCGCGCCCGCGCATCCGGGATGGTCGAGCGACGCCGACGGCCGCAAAACCTGGCCGATCAACGGCTACCAGGCCGAAGGGCCGCGCATCACCCATTGGTTCGCGCCGGACGTGCGCAAAGTGCATCGCACCCTCGGCACCTATCTCAATGGCCTGATCGCCGCCGGGTTGCGTATCGTCCATGTCGAGGAATGGGGCCCGAGCGATGCCCAGGTCGCGCAGATCCCGGCGCTGGACGAAGAACGCGAACGGCCGATGTTGTTGCTGGTGGCGGCGCAGCGCGACTGAGCCCCATGCCGCCTAGCGATGTTCGTAGTGCGGACCGGTAAGCGGTGCGGAATCGAAATCGTTTCGTTCCGCTGAAGATATCGTTAGGGCTGGGTGAGAGCCTGGTGAGCGCGGTTCGAATCGCGTGCGTGGCTTATCGTCGATACACCGGTGCCGAGCCTCGCATCGCCGGTTCCTGCATGAATGCGTGGATGTTCATGCCTCGTTTTCGTGGCCTGTCGAAAATCGAGACTCCCCACGCACAGGAGTACGCCATGAAGCCGCTCATGCTCGCGCTCGCCTTGGCGGTTTGCATCCCCGCCGCCGTCGCGCAATCGCCGCAAGGCAGCGAAGCCCTGACCGAACACCAGATCCGCACGCGTCTGGCCGAACAGGGCTATACCAAGGTCAACGATCTCAAGTTCGGCGATGGCGTCTGGCATGCCGACGCACGCAGCGGCGACGGCAATCGCGTGCAAGTCCGCCTCGACCCGCGCACCGGCACCGTATACCCGAACGAGCAGGTCGCCCGCATGAGCGAACGCGACGTGCGTGCCGCTCTCGCCGCGGCCGGATACACCAATGTCCACGATGTCGACTACGAGGACGGCATCTGGAACGCCGAAGCCGACAGCCCGAACGGCAAGGACGTGGAGGTCAAGATCGACCCGAACACCGGCAAGGTGATCGGTACCGAAAAGGATTGATGCCATCCGATGCGACGATGCGGCCGCTCCTGTCTGGGGCGGCCGCTTTGCTGTGGGGCGGCGCGATGCGTACGCCCATGCGCGCTTCGTCGCGAGACCGAAGCCGCGCGGTCGCGGCTTGCGCCGCTCCTACCCAAAAGCAGCCGCGACGCCACATCACCGTTGGCGTGTTTTTGACCTGCTTTGCCGCTTTGTCGCTTTGCCGGGCAATTGAAGACCCGTAGGGCGGCCCGCAGGGATGCGGGCCGTGCGCAAGCAGGCCATGGATGGCCTGTCTGGAGCATCCCTGCGTCGGCACCGATCGCGCGGGCTTTTGATTCAAAGAAAGGCATTTTTCTTTGGTTACCTTTCTTTTGTTGCTTATGACAAAAGAAAGTAACCCGGCCGCGTCAGCGGACGGAAGCTTTAGACCTTGATGTTGCTTTAACGATCTGCGGCCAGGGACGCAACAATCGGCACCTGCGCGGTCGCGACTCACGTCGCTTCTACAGAGGCTTCGGCAAGCAACGTCGCGAGATCAATGTAATGCGGTCGCGACTTGCGTCGCTCCTACCCCGCGAGAGTTGACGGCTTCGACCAGTGGCCTCGGCGGTGCGGCCCGTGCGCGCCCCTTGGTCGCGGCTCACGCCGCTCCTACAGAGACCCCGCCGATGGCGCAGCGAGGCTGATCGGCGCGGTCGCGACTCGCGTCGCTCCTACCCAGAAGCAACCGCGTCCGCGGCAGGCGCCGGCGAGGGGAGCGGTAAGGGCCCGACCGGGCGGCCAGCGAAAAAATAATTCGCGGACGTGTCGATTGCCCCATTCCCGGTTCGTCGTTGAAAGGAGCAGGCAGTAAAGAGATCCTGCCCGACCCGCCCGCCAAGCCAATCTCCCTTCGTCCCATAAAGGAATCGCCATGTCCGAGCATCCCAAGATCTTCGTCAACCTCGCCGTCAAGAGCCTCGACCGCGCGGTCGCCTTCTATACCCAGCTGGGCTATACCTTCGACGCCAAGTTCACCGACGAAAACGCCACCTGCATGATCGTCGGCGAGAACATCTACGTGATGCTGCTGGTCGAACCGTTCTTCCAGAGTTTCACCAAGAAGTCGATCTGCGACACCTCCAAGAGCGTGGAGGCCCTGCTCGGCCTGTCGGCGGAGAGCCGCGAGAAGGTCGACGAGCTGGTCGAAAAGGCCGTCGCCGCCGGTGCGGTGACCCCGAAGGACCCGATGGACTACGGTTTCATGTACCAGCGCAGCTACGAAGACCTCGACGGCCATACCTGGGAAATCTTCTACATGGATCCGAATGCGGACATGGACGCCGCGCCTCAGCAGTAAATCCCGCAGACAGGCCGCGCCATGGTCGGTTGCTGCCACTCGACCGCCACCTCCGGGTCCGGCGTCGGGCGGCGCCAGTCGCCCGGCCAAAAAACATCGCCCCGGATGCCAGGCATCCGGGGCGATGGTCGTTTCACTGTAGGAGCGACGTTAGTCGCGACCGCGCCACCGCAATAGCGTCGCGGGTGCGGGGCGCGTGGCGATCCTGGGTCGCTCCTACACAAGCCCGGAGCGGACAGGGAACGGGATGTGCTCGGGGCGCGAACGCTCAGGCGCCCGGTGCCTTCAGCTCCCGCGACAGCCAGTCGTCGATCAGGCGCTTCTCGTAACGCAGCGGATCGCTGTCGCTGACGCTGCGCGCGCCCATCATGAAGCTCAGGTCGCGCAAGGTGCGCTCGCCTTCCTCGACGACCTGGCCGCTGGCGTCCAGGCGCTTGAAGTTCAGGACGATGCGCGGCGGATAGATTTCGCGGATGAACCGGGTGTCGTCGAACTGCGGGCCGTGCCAGGGTTCGAAGTCGCCGGCGCGCTTGATGTCGGCGATGTCGACTTCCAGCCGCTGCCCGTCCGGCAACCGCTTCTGCGCGCGCATGCGCAGGTGCTGCGCGAGCTGTTCGACCCAGTTACCGCGTTCGGCTTCGAAGCGATTGCGGCTGTAGCGGATTTCGGTGAATTTGGCCGGGTCTTCCCAGCGCACCGCGACCGGGCCTTGTTCGGGCAGGGCGCGCGGCGCGTCGGGATCGGTGACGTTGCGGGACTTCGCGTCGACGTTCCCGGCCATCAGCGCGGCGGCCGAGAACAGGACGGCGAAGGCGATGCGCAGGTTCATGACGGGCTCCGATGCGGTCAGGGGACGCCCCGATTCTCCGCCTGCCGCTCTATCGCCGCCAGCGATAAGACGTTAATCCCGCGTAGGCCGGGCAAGCCGTTGCCGCCAATTCACCATCGCGGCGGCGATGGAGGCCTTATTCGCAGGCGACGCCGTCGCCGTCGCGATCCAGGTGGCGGCCATAGCCGGGGTCGCCACGCCGCACCAGCGCGGCACCGGCGGCGCGCGCGGCGCTGCAATTGGCGTAGGCGCCACCGCCGTCGGCCGCCGAGTCGGTTTCGTCGGCGGCCCAGGACGAATCGCGGCTGGTCGTACGCGGCGTCGCCGGACGCAGGTTGTTGCCGCCCGCGGCAGGGCCGCGATGGCAGTGATACCCGCCGTTCTTGCGATCGTTGTGGCAGCCCTCGGCATTGAGGCCGCCGCCGTGCGCCCAGGCGGGCGAGGCGGCGCTCAGCGCCAGGGCGGCGCCGAGAGCGATGGTGTGGATGCGCATCTGGATTCCCCCGTGCCCACCCCAACGGGGCGGCACGGGGAAAGCGGCCAGCTCTTGAACCGGCGACCGGCGCTACTCAACGCCAACGGACGCAGGCGGTCGCCTTACGCCTTATGCGCGGCAGCGGATGGCTGTGGGGCTAGGCGGATGCTGCGTGGTCGCGGCTCTGGCCGATGGCGCAGCGGGATTGAGGCGACGCGGTCGTGGCTCGCGTCGCTCCTACCCCGAGACAGTCGCGGCTTCGACCAGCGACGACGGCGGTGCATGTTTACCTGTCCCTTGGTCGCAACTTGCGTCTGGTCGCGACTTGCGTCGCTCCTACCCTTGGGTGCCGCCACTCCGGGGGAGGAGCGGCGCGAGCCGCGACCGCGGGATTGCGGTTCGCGGCGCGAGCGGCCTGGGCGATGCCGCCACCACTGCCGCGGCCCGTATCCATCGGGGAAACCTGGGTCGGGACACGAAAGACGGCTGAGCTCGCCCTCAGGACGCAAACTCGCGCCGCACGTCGTCGAAATCCACGACCGGACGCACTTCGACCCGGCCGGTGCGGCTCCAGGGGAAGGATTCGGCGATGCGCACGGCTTCGTCCATGTCGGCCGCTTCGATCAGGTTGAAGCCGCCCAGATATTCCTTGGCTTCGGCGAAGGGGCCGTCCATGAAAGTAGTGCGGCCGTTGCGGGTGCGCAGCGAGGTCGCCTGCTTCGGCGGCGCGAGCATCTGCGAGTCCAGCAGCACGCCGGCGTCGCGCATGGCGTCGGCATGGGCGATGCAGCCGCGCATCATCGCGCCGAACTCGCCCTCGGGCAGGGCTTCGATCAGGCTGTCGTCGTTGTAGATCATGACCAGATATTTCATGGCGTTCTCTGGAGGGACGGGAGGGTGCGTCGATGGGGCCGGCGGCGCGTACCGATGTCCGCGGCGCCGAGCATAACGCCGGCGCCGCGCGCCGCAGCAGTGACGAAACTCATGAACCGCATTCGGCCGGCATGATGGCCGCGGTGCCGGCCGGATGAACGCGGCCCCGGCGCTGCGTGCGGCAATTTGCAGTGCCGCAGTCGCAGCGGCTGCGATCCCGGCGCAGGGCCGATCGTCGGGCCCGGCCGCGACGGTTCGCTGATCGACGCGCGAGGAGGGCTGCGGCGACAATGCCGGCGTTCCGCAATGCCTGGCGACGCCCGATGTCCGATGTCTTCCCCTGCCGCCCCATCGCTTATCTGCGCTCGCCGTATGCGCAGCGCATCGACGCGCCGCACCAGTCGACGGTGGTGCAGGGCACGCAAAGCGGCGAGGTGGTCGAGGCCCGGCTGGAGTTCGTCGACGATCTGGCGCCGGAGGCCTACGCCGACCTGGCCGGGTTCGAGCGTGTCTGGCTGATCTTCGTGTTTCACCGCAGCCAGGGCTGGAAGGCGCAGGTGAAACCGCCGCGCGGCGGGCCCAAGCGCGGCGTGCTGGCGACGCGTTCGCCGCACCGGCCGAATCCGCTCGGGCTGTCGGCGGTGGAGCTGGTCGCGGTCGAACCCGGTGCGCTGATCCTGCGCGGCGTCGACCTGCTCGACGGCACGCCGGTGCTCGACGTCAAACCCTACGTGCCCTACGCCGATGCCTTCGCCGGCTCGCGCGCCGGCTGGATCGACGAGATCGACGCCGCGCAGGGCCGACAGTCGGCGCCGGGGCCCAAGCGCCCGCGCAAACCCCCGAGGGGCCAGGGCGGCTGAGGCCGCGCGGCTTCGAACTCATTCCGGACCGAGGGGCTTGACCGGCCCGTCTTGTGGTTGTAGTTTCCGATTGGGTTAATTAGCTAGTTGGTTTAGATGCAGCCCCCATAAGGCCCGACGCCGGATCGGCGCGCGGCCTCCCTTTCGTTCGAGGAACTCACCATGACCTTCGATGGCCCCGGCACCGCCGACACCGCGTCCTCCGACCGCACCACTCATCAGGTCGAAGACCACCGCATCACCCTGCGACGCATCCTCAACGCCCCGCGCGAACTGGTGTTCGCGGCCTGGACCGACCCCGTGCAAGTGGCGAAGTGGTGGGGCCCGCACGGCTTCAACAGCGAAGTGCGGCAGATGGACGTCGCGGTCGGCCGCATGTTCCGCATCTGCATGGTCGCCGCCGACGGCGCCGAGTACCCGATCAAGGGCACTTATCAGGAGATCGTGGCGCCCGAGCGCCTGGTTTACGTCGACGATTGGGACGACGACAGCAAGCCTTCGCAACAGTCGCGCGTCACCGTGCAGTTCGCCGAGCACGGCGCCGGCAAGACCTTGCTGACCCTGGAGATGCGCTTCGACTCGGTCGCCGAACGCGCCGAGGCCGAATCGCAGCAGGTGATCCCGGGGTGGGGCGAGTGCTTCGAACGCCTGGACGCGCTGCTGTCCGCGCACTGAGGCACGAAGCGTGCATGCGGTCGCGCGCCGGCCTGCACCGCGGCGCGCGACGGTCGTACACTGGGCGACCGCACGCGCCCGGCGCGAGTCTCGCGCCGCCGTCCGCGTCATCGCCTCCGCGGAGTGTCCATGCCGTCCGTTTCCGAATCCTCACCGCCGTCCGTGCAAGCGCGCAGCGATACGCCCGCGATCGTCTCGATCAAGGGCCTGACCAAGACCTATGCCGGCGGTTTCCAGGCGCTCAAGGGCGTCGACCTCGAGATCCGCCGCGGCGAGATCTTCGCCTTGCTCGGGCCCAACGGCGCCGGCAAGACCACCCTGATCAGCATCGTCTGCGGCATCGTCAAT
The DNA here is from genome assembly GCF_051217035.1 of Lysobacter sp. 1R34A. Lineage (NCBI taxonomy): Bacteria > Pseudomonadati > Pseudomonadota > Gammaproteobacteria > Lysobacterales > Lysobacteraceae > Lysobacter > Lysobacter sp. 1R34A. Next base: position 9,201 of record NZ_JBPKJP010000015.1, on the reverse strand, counting down.
CCGAGCGCCGGGCAGGTGCTCGCCGACGGCCACGACATCGTCCGCGACTACCGCGCCGCGCGCTCGGCGATCGGCCTGGTGCCGCAGGAACTGCATACCGATGCCTTCGAGACCGTGTGGGACACGGTCAAGTTCAGCCGCGGCCTGTACGGCCGGGCGCCGAATGCGGCTTACCTGGAGAAGGTCCTGCGCGACTTGTCGCTGTGGGACAAGCGCGGCGAGAAGATCATGGCCTTGTCCGGCGGCATGAAGCGGCGCGTATTGATCGCCAAGGCGCTTTCGCACGAGCCGACGATCCTGTTCCTGGATGAGCCGACCGCCGGTGTCGACGTCGAGCTGCGCCGCGAGATGTGGGCGATGGTGTCGCAACTGCGCGACAGCGGCGTCACCATCATCCTGACCACCCACTACATCGACGAGGCCGAGGAAATGGCCGACCGGGTCGGGGTGATCAACCACGGCGAGATCGTCCTGGTCGAAGAAAAGCGCGCGCTGATGCGCAAGCTGGGCAAGAAGCAGCTGACCCTGCAACTGCAGACCGCCTTGTCGGCCCTGCCCGAGGCCCTGGCCAGCGATGCGCTGAGCCTGTCGGACGACGGCCACGAACTGGTCTATACCTTCGATGCGCAATCCGAGGAGACCGGCATCGCCGCCTTGCTGCGGCGCCTGGGCGAGCACGGCATCGACTTCAAGGACCTGCATACCAGCCAGAGCTCGCTGGAGGAAATCTTCGTCAACCTGGTCAAGTCGCCGCGTCAATCCGGCGCGGAGGGGCGCGCATGAACCGGCACGCGATCAAGGCGATCTATTTCTTCGAGATGCACCGCACCTTCCGCACCCTGATGCAGTCCATCGCCACGCCGGTGCTGTCGACTTCGCTGTATTTCATCGTGTTCGGTTCGGCGATCGGCTCGCGCATGGTCGAGATCGGCGGGGTCAGCTACGGCGCCTTCATCGTCCCGGGCCTGATCATGATGGCCTTGCTGACCGAGAGCATCTCCAATGCTTCGTTCGGCATCTACCTGCCGAAATGGTCGGGCACGATCTACGAACTGCTGTCGGCGCCGGTGTCGTTCCTGGAGGTGATCGCCGGCTACGTCGGCGCGGCGGCGACCAAATCGGTGATGCTGGGCATCCTGATGCTGATCACCGCGCGCTTCTTCGTCGACTTCGAGATCGTGCATCCGGTCTGGATGGCGGTGTTCCTGGTGTTGACCGCGGTCACCTTCAGCCTGTTCGGCTTCATCATCGGCGTGTGGGCCGACGGCTTCGAGAAGCTGCAGATGATCCCGATGATGATCGTGATGCCGCTGACCTTCCTCGGCGGCAGCTTCTACTCGATCGACATGCTGCCGCCGTTCTGGCGCAGCGTCTCGCTGTTCAACCCGGTGGTCTACCTGGTCAACGGCTTCCGCTGGAGCTTCTACGGCAAGTCCGACGTCGACATCGTTCTCAGCATCGGCATGACCACCGGCTTCATGCTGCTGTGCCTGGCCGCGGTGTGGTGGATCTTCCGGACGGGGTACAAGTTGAAGAGTTGAGCAGGCGTGCTTCTCCGGCAAGCGGGAGGTTGCTCTTATTCCTTCTCCCGCAAGCGGGAGAAGGGGCCCAAGGGCCGGATGAGGGCGAGGGGCCAGGGCGCGTATCGCTCGCCTCGCGAGTGCATGCCCTCAGCCCAACCCTCCCGTAATGAAGAGGGGCTGGCGAGCGGAGGGGGCAACATGCGGGAGAGCGGGGCGGTCCGTGGTTCGGGCGGGCCGCGCTGCGACGGCCACCTGCCCACCCACCTCACCCCGGAGTATGCTTCGCCGATTCCGGTCCGGCCGCGTTGAACGCAGCGCGGGCGTCGCGCCGGACCGATTCCGGGAGCCTCGCGGATGCAGACGAACCAGCAGGAACTTCATCGCGGTCTGAGCGAACGCCATATCCGCCTGATGGCGCTCGGCGCCGCGATCGGCGTCGGCCTGTTCCTGGGCTCGGCCAACGCCATCAAGCTGGCCGGCCCCGGCATCCTGCTGGCTTATCTGCTCGGCGGCGCGGCGATCTTCATCATCATGCGCGCGCTCGGCGAGATGGCCGTGCACAACCCGGTCGCCGGTTCCTTCAGCCGCTACGCGCGCGATTACCTCGGCCCGCTCGCCGGCTACCTGACCGGCTGGAACTACTGGTTCCTGTGGCTGGTGACCTGCGTGGCCGAGATCACCGCGGTCGGCATCTACATGCAGGTCTGGTTCCCGGACACGCCGCAATGGATCTGGGCGCTCGCTGCGCTGATCGCGATGGGTTCGGTCAACCTGATCACGGTCAAGGCCTACGGCGAGTTCGAGTTTTGGTTCGCGATGATCAAGGTGGTGACCATCGTGGTGATGATCCTCGCCGGCCTGGCGATGATCGTGTTCGGCTTCGGCAACGACGGCGTGGCCATCGGCATCAGCAACCTGTGGGCCCACGGCGGGTTCTTCCCGAACGGCGCGCAGGGCGTGTTGATGTCGCTGCAGATGGTGATGTTCGCCTACCTCGGCGTGGAAATGATCGGCCTGACCGCCGGCGAGGCCGCCAACCCGGGCAAGTCGATTCCCGATGCGATCAACTCGGTGTTCTGGCGCATCGTGATCTTCTACGTCGGCGCGCTGTTCGTGATCCTGTCGCTGTACCCCTGGAACGAACTCGGCACCACCGGCAGCCCGTTCGTGATGACCTTCGAGCGCCTGGGCATCCGCGAGGCCGCCGGCATCATCAACTTCGTGGTCCTGACCGCGGCGCTGTCCTCGTGCAACGGCGGCATCTTCAGCACCGGCCGCATGCTCTACAACCTGGCCCAGCAGAAGCAGGCGCCGGCGTTCTTCGCCAACACCTCGCCCGGCGGCGTGCCGCGCGCGGCGATCCTGGTGTCGGTGGTGGCGCTGCTGTTCGGCGTGCTGCTGAACTATCTGGCGCCGAAGGAAGTGTTCGTCTGGGTGACCTCGATCTCCACCTTCGGCGCGATCTGGACCTGGGCGGTGATCCTGGTCTCGCACATGCGCTTCCGCAAGGCGCTCAGCGCCGAGGAACGCGCGCGCCTGGCTTTCCGCATGCCGATGTATCCGGTGGCTTCGTGGGTTGCGCTGGCCTTCCTGGTGCTGGTGGTCGGCCTGATGGCCTACTTCCCGGATACGCGCGTGGCGCTGTACGTCGGCCCGGCCTTCCTGATCCTGCTGGTGGTGCTGTACTACGCGGTCGGCTTCCACAAGCGCGACAGCGCGGTGACGCAGGGCGCCTGATCGCGGCGTCGGTCGCTCCGCGCTCGCGTGCGGAGAACTGCATCGTTCGAAGCCCCCTCCCGCGTGCGGGAGAGGGAATGCTTCGCGTTTGTTCCCGCCGACCGCCGCACCGCGCGCCGTTCCGCCAGCGGGAGAAACTCGCCGCGGGGTGTGCGACTTTGGGGATGTCGGCTGGCGCGCGATGCGGTCGAGGCGACGGCGATGGCCACACCAGGTAAGCCGGCCTTCGCTTTTCGTTATGACGGCGGTCGTTTTCCGCCGGCCCGGCTTCGGCCACAATCTGCGTTCACGATCCATGCCGGCGCCGGGGAGGCGCCAGGCCCCGATGACCCACGACCGGCTCGCCACCGCCGACTTGCTGCGGCTCGCGCTCGACGCCATCCAGCAGGCGCGCGACGTCGAGGCCGTGCGTCTGCTGCAGCGCGTGCTAGAACGCGAGCCGGGCAATCTGCACGTGCAATACCTGCTGGCGATCCAGCACGCCCAGCTCGGCCTGTTCGATCGCGCCGAGGAACGCCTGCGCGCGGTGTTGGCGGTGCTGCCGGAATTCGTCGTCGCGCGTTTCCAACTGGCGCAGTTGCTGCTGATGCGCGGCACCGCCAAGGACGCGCGCGAGTGGCTGGCGCCGGTGCTGGACCAGGCCGACCCGCTCGGCGCCTATGCGCGCGGCCTGTCGGCGGCGGCCGAGGGCGAGCTCGACCGCGCCTGCGCCCTGCTCGAAGCGGCGTTGCGCCTGCCGCAGCCGATACCGGTGCTGGCCGAGGACATGCGCCGGCTGTGCGGGCAGTGGCGCGAGGCCGTCATCGCTTGACCGCGCGGGCCGATGCTCAGGCGCGCAGATTGACCGCGAGCAGACCGAGCACCGACACCGCGACCAGCACGAAGTGGGTCAGCTGCAGGTTGTCCTGGCGGACGTAATACGCGAACCAACTGCCGCCGACCGCCATCAGGAAGCTCGTCGCCATCAGCGCGGTCAGCGCGAGGTTGGCCAGGACCGTGGCATCGGCGGAGGCGGCGAGACCGGCCAGGGCGGCGACCGTCGCCCACAGCAGCACGGCCGCGACCAGTTCGGCGCCGAGCACGACGCAGAACGCGGCGCGGTGCCAGGATGCCTCCTCGACGCGACGCGACAGCAGCGGGGTCTGGATCGCCGGGGCCTGCTCGAACGGCGCCATGCGCATGATCGAGGCGAGCGCGAACACGCCGTTGCGGAAGGCGATGAGATTGTTGAAGGCGACCACGCTGAGCCACAGCGCCAGGCCGGCGATGAAGACGAGCTTGAACAACAACAGGCTGGCAGCGAGGGACATGCGGATCTCCGGAAGGTCGAGGCGGTGCCCCCCGGCCGCGGATGCGGCTTATCAGGGGCTCTTGCCGTATCGACGATCCAGGAGGCGGGGTTAAGACATCGCCCGCGAAAGAAGCATCCGCAGAAACATGGCGCCGTGCCCGATGGGCAACGGCGCGGCGCGGGCAGACGGACTCAGTCGGCCTGCGGTGCTTCGGTCAGGTAGTACGGCTCGACCTGGCCCTTGACCTTCATCGTCATCGGGTTGCCGCGGCGGTCGAGCGACTTGCCGACCGGCAGGCGCACCCAGCCTTCGCTGACGCAGTATTCCTCGACGTTGTTCTTCTCCACGCCGTTGAAGCGCAGGCCGATCCCGCGTTCGAGCACGGCCGGGTCGTAATAAGGGCTGCGGGCGTCGTTGGAGAGGCGATCGGGCGGGGTGTCGGTCATGGTGGCGCTCTTTCGGTAGTGAACTGACGTGGTGCGTGGCCGCTCGGCGTAGGGCAGCCGGGCGTTGGAGATTCGGCGGCCAGGATACGCGCACCGCCGCGCCCGGCCCAGTCCGGACGCTCGTGCGGGTTCGCGCGCCCCCAGCCCCGGGCGTGGCCGCGCCGGCGACGCGATGCGGACCGGTCGCCGCGAAAATCCGGCACCGCAGCTAGTCACGGGAAAACCGCGGGCGAATCCGTCCCGCCGCCGGTCACGCCGGCCATGGCGAACCGTGCCGCGCGGGCCGCGCATCGCGGCGGACGCCCAGGCTTGGCCATTGCCGCGCGCTGGTGCAGGATCGGGCCTCGCGCCGCCGGCGCTGGAGACCCCGATGATCCTGCGATCCCCCCTGCTTGCCTGGAGCCTGTCGATGACGCTTGTTGCCGCACCCGCCGCTGCCGAACCCCGCGCGCAGCCCGAGTTGCTGGTCGGTTGCTACACCGGCGCGGTCTGCAAGGGCATCGGCCGCTATCGCTTCGACCCGGAGCAGGGACGGATCGAACCGCAGCCGCTGGAAGTGATCGAGACCGACAACCCCTCCTGGCTGACCTTTTCCGCCGACGGCCGGCGCCTGTTCGCGGTCAACGAAAACGGCCCCGACTCGGCCGACCCGGTCGGCCGCGCCAGCAGCTTCGCCCTCGCGCGCGGCAACGCGCGCTCGACGCCGCTGTCGCAGGCCAACAGCCTCGGCGACGAGCCCGCGCACGCGGCGCCGAGCCGCGACGGGCGCTATCTGTTCGTCGCCAACTACTCGGTCAACGCTGCGCCCGGCGGCACGCTCGCGGTGATGCCGGTCGACGGCGACGGCCGGCTGCAATCGGCGGTGCAGGTGCTGACCCATCGCGCCAGCCAGGCCGATCGCGAACGCCAGTTGTCGACCCATGTGCATGCTGCGGTGCCATCGCCGGACGGCAAGCACGTGTTCGCGGTCGACCTCGGCGCCGACAAGGTCTATGCCTATCGCTACGATCCGGCGCGCAGCAGCGAACGCCCGCTGCGCGCGGTGGCGACGCCGTTCCTCGAGCTGCCGCCCGGCAGCGGCCCGCGCCATCTTCTGTTCGACGCGTCCGGCCGCCATGCCTACCTCACCTTGGAAATGAGCGGCGAGGTAGTGGTGCTCGACTACGACGACGGCCGTTTGCAGGCGGTGCAAACCGTGGCGATGGATCCGGCCCGCAGCAGCGGCAATGCCGCCGCGGCCCTGCACCTGTCCGCCGACGGACGCTTTTTGTATGCGAGCAATCGCGGCGAGGACAACCACATCGCGGTGTATGCGGTCGATGCGGCCAGCGGGCGGCTGTCGGCCTTGCAGCGGCGCAGCAGCGAAGGCCGCGGGCCGCGCGAATTCGCGCTCTCGCCCGATGGCCGACACTTGGTCGTCGCCAACCAGCACAGCGGCAACCTGGTGGTGATCGAGCGCGACCCCGCCGACGGCCGGCTCGGCAAGACCGTACAGACGCTGGAGATAGCCTCACCGTCGGACGTTAAGTTCGCGCCGGCGGACTGACCGGTCGCCGCGCCGCGAACGGCTCGGTACGACCCACGTTCCAGTGCATTGCGTTCTCCCAAGGCCCGGCATGTCCGGGCCTTGTGCGTTCGGCGCGCAACGCAGCGGTTCGGCCGCACTGGGGTCCGCCCGAGGATGAAGGCCGGCGGCCGCCGGAGGAAGATGACGCGGTGCAGCGCAGCGCGCGTTCCGCGCCTGCACACGACGGATCGGCGCCGGTGAGACCGCGCGCCGGCCGGCGCAGTTCAGAGGTGACGGGGGTCGCGGATCGCGATATTGCCGGGCAAAACCGCCTCGAACAGCACTTGCCAGTCAGGCAAATGCAGTACAAGGACCCCGCGGGGAATTTTTAATTCTCATGGGGAAACAAAAATGAACAAATATTCCGAACGCCGGTTCGCTGCCTGCCTGCCGTCGTCGTTGTCGCTCGCCGTGGCCGGCCTGTTGGCCCTCGCCGCACCCTGGCTCGCCATCGCCGCACCGGCGCCCGAAGACCGGGCCCTGGCCCAGCGCCTGCAGATCGAGGAATCGCTGGCGCGGGTCGACCGCGCCGTCTATGCCGACTACTTCCGCCAGGCCTATGCGCGCTATCCGGCGATCCCGGCCGGCACGCTCGAAGCGGTCGCCTACGTGATGAGCCGTTGGCAGCACCTGCAGCCCGGCGCGGCCCAGTACGGCGACCAGCACCAGCACATGCCGCGCTCTTACGGCGTCATGGGCCTGTACCGCGGCGAAGGTTTCGCCGACCAGGTCGGCGAGGGCGCCAAGCTGCTCGGCGTGCCCGCGGCGCGGGTGCAACGCGATCCCTTGAGCAACATCCTCGCCGCCGCCGCCTTGCTCGATCGCGAGTTGCGCGCCGACGGCGTCGGCGCGAAGGCGGCGCCCGAGGCCACGCGCGCGGCGCTGGAGCGTTACGCGGGCTTCGCCCGCGGTGGCGCCGCACGCAGCGCCATCCAGGACCACGCGCGTTCGAGCTTCGCTTTCGACGTGCTGCTGGCCCAGGACAAGGGCGTCAACGACCGCGGCATCGTCGTGCCCGAACGTGCGGTCGCCTGGGAACGCGCCTTCGACGCGCGCAAGCTGGTGCAGTTGCGCGCGCCGTTCGTGCGCCTGGACCTGGCCCGCGACCGCGTCGAGGCGCAAGGCCTGAAAAGCGGCGACTACGCCATCGACCCGCTCAGCGAAACCCTGACCGCGCCGAGCCTCGACAGCGCCGACACCAAGAGCACCGACTACGGCCCGGCGCTGTGGGTGGCCTCGCCCTACCACTCCACCCGCAATTCCTACGACTCGGTCACCATCCACACGATGCAGGGCTATTACGCCGGCAGCATCTCCTGGTTCCAGAACAACCCCAACAGCGTCAGCGCGCATTACCTGATCCGCAGCTCGGACGGCCAGATCACCCAGATGGTGCGCGAAGATCGCGCCGCCCATCACGTCGGCGTGCACAACCGGACCACCTTGGGCATCGAGCACGAAGGCTTCATCAACAACGCCAGCTGGTACACCAGCGCGATGTACAACGCCTCGGCGGCGCTGACCCGCCACTTCTGCGCGCGCTACAGCGCGATCAGTTGCGCCAGCGCCTTCCGCGGCCCGGCCGGCACCGGCATCAACGTCCTGCCGACCAGCGTCAAGGTCAAGGGCCACCAGCACTACAGCAGCCAGACCCACACCGACCCCGGCATCAACTGGGATTGGGCGCGCTACTACAACCTGCTCAATCCGGGCAGCGGCACCGGCACGGTGATCGACAGCTTCGAGAGCTCGGTCGGCCATTTCGACACCAGCCCGGCGTACTCGGGCAGCACCACCGGCATCGCCGCGACCTCGCTCGGCGAGCGCAACTGCGCGACCCGCAAGAACGGCGAATGCTCGCTGCGCGTGCTGCTCGAGGACGACACCGCCAACGCCAGCGACTGGGCGGTGCGGCTGTTGTCGGCCAGCGGCACGCCGGCCAGCAACGCCGCGCTGACACGCGCCAACGGCAAGGTCGGGTTCTGGGTCTACACCGGCGCGACCGGCATGAGCGCCGCGCTCGGCATCGACGACAGCGACGGCACCGAGCGTTCGGTCAGCCGCGCGATCCCGGCCGGCACCTGGACTTATCTGGAGTGGCGCCTGGACGACGCCGCGCAGTGGGACGCCTGGGTCGGCAACGCCAACGGCGCGATCACCGCCAGCACGGTCAAGCTCGACGCGATCTGGCTGTACCGCGACCAGACCAGCTACGACGTCAACCTTTATCTCGACGACGTCCAGGTCAAGTACTGATCAAGTGTCGATCAAGTACTGATCGGGTCCCGATCCGAGAGTTCCATCGCCGATCCCACCGCGCGCAGGCCGGCCTCCCGCAACCGGCCTGCGCGCCTCGGATCCTCGCGGCCGCACGCGCACCCGTTCCACCGCCCGGCGGCATGCAGCGCCTGCGGCCGGCCTCGTCTCCCACAGGGGATCGTCCATGTCCGAACACTCGCAAGCGCCCGCCGCGAGCCCGCCGCATCCGCCGCACCGGGTACCGACCTGGCTCGCGGTCCTGGCTGTGTTGCTGGCCGGCGCGGTGTTCGCGCAATGGCTGCGCGCGCCCGCTGCGAGCCAGCGCACGATCGGCGCCGGCCCGGCCGCGCCGACGGCCCATAACGCCACCGCCAGCC
>NZ_JBPKJP010000014.1:0-54680 GCF_051217035.1 Lysobacter sp. 1R34A | reverse complement strand
GGCCTCGCCGTCTCTGCGCGTCCCGCGGTCGCGACTCACGCCGCTCCTACCGGGGATACACCCAAAGACGAAGCGAGATTGCTACATGACGGTCGCGGCTTGCGCCGCTCCTACCCTGCGAGAGCACGTCGCTTCGACCAATGACGGCGGCCTCGCCGTCTCTGCGCGTCCCGCGGTCGCGACTTACGCCGCTCCTACCGGGGATACACCCAAAGACGAAGCGAGATTGCTACATGAAGGTCGCGGCTTGCGCCGCTCCTACCCTGCCAGAGCACGTCGCTTCGACCAATGACGGCGGCCTCGCCGTCTCTGCGCGTCCCGCGGTCGCGACTTACGTCGCTCCTACAGGGGCACATCCGATGACGACGCAACGATCCGGACATGGCGTTCCCGGCTCACGCCCGCTCCCACAGGGAGGCGATTGCCACTCTTCGTCATTCCCACACCGTTCCATCGAACAGCAGACTGCGGCGGCTGTCGACAGCCGGCACCGCGACGTTCAATCGCTGCGCCGCCTCGCGATAGGTGTCCAGGCGATGGATATTGCCGAGCCGGATCGCGTCTTGGCCCGGCTGCGCCGGCGCCAGCCAGCCCCAGCGGCGGAACTGCTGCAGGAACCAGCGCCCATCGGACAGCCAGGGAAAATTGACCCGACCGTCATCGTGGAAACGCAGGCCGCCGTCGCGGGTGTCGATGGCGCCGCCCGGCAGCAAGCCGGCTTCGATCGAGGCCGCCGGCAGGTCGATCACTTCCGGCTGGGCCAGCCAGGCCACCGCCTCGCGCCGATGCTCGGCCTCGTCGAGCCAGCGGCAGGCGTCGAGCAGAGTCGCGGCCAAGGCCAGCGCGAGTTCCGGCTGCAGGGCGGCGAATTCGCGCCGGCACGCCAACACTTTCTCCGGATGCCCCGGCCATAGCCGCCCGCTGCGGATCGCCACCCGGCCGGCGCCGAGCGCTTCGGCCTGGCTCGCCCAGGGTTCGCCGGCGCAGTAGCCGTCGAGTTCGCCGGCGGCGAGCGCGGCCGGCATCTGCGGCGGCGGCAGGCTCAGGCTGCGGATGTCCTCGACCGGGTTCACTCCCTGCGCGGCGAGCCAGTAATACAGCCACATCGCGTGGGTGCCGGTCGGAAAGGTCTGGGCGAACACCGGCCGCCTCGGCAGCCCGGCCAACAGTTCGCGCAGCGGCCGGCCTTCGGCGAGGCCCTGCGCTAACGGCGGCGACAAGGTGATGGCCTGGCCGTTCTGGTTCAGGGTCAGCAGGATCGCCAGGTCCGCCTGCGGCCCGGCGATGCCGGCGTCGATGCCGTAGACCAACCCGGCCAGGGCATGCGCGGCGTCGAGTTCGCCGGACAGCAGCTTGTCGCGGACCGCCGCCCACGACGCCTGCCGCCGCAGCTCCAGGCGCAAACCGTGGCGGCGGTCCAGGCCCAACCGCACCGCCGCGATCAGCGGCGCGCAATCGATCAGCGGCATATAGCCCAGGGTCAAGGTCGGCAGTTCGCGGTCGATGGTCATGCGGCCCTCATCCGATCAGGTCGGCCATGGCGATGATCTGGCGCGCCACGTCGACCAGCTTGGCGCCCTGCCGCATCGCCTGCTGGCGCAGCGCGGCGTAGGCCTCGCTTTCGCTCATGCCGCGCTTTTCCATCAGCAGGCCCTTGGCGCGGTCGATCAGTTTGCGGTCGAGCAATTGCTGCTGGACGTCGTCGAGCCGGCGGCGGATATGCAATTGCTGCTCGAAGCGCGCCAGCGCCACCTGGATGATCGAGGCCAGCCGTTCCGGCGCCAGCCCGTCGACGACGTAGGCGGTGACGCCGGCGCCGACCGCGGCGCGGATCAACTGGTGGTCGCCGTCGGCGGAGAACATCACCACCGGCCGCGGCGCGTGCTGGTGCAGCATCGCCAATTGCTCCAGCGAATCGCGCGAGGGCGAATCGACATCGACGATCACCACGTCCGGCTGCTGGGTCTCCACCGCCCGCAACAGGGCGCCGGTGGCGGCCACTTCGTCCAGCACCTCGTGGCCGGCCGCGAGCAGCGCGTTGCGCAGCTGGCCGATCGGCTTGTCGGTGTCGGTGACCAAGAGGACGCGTAGCATTGCAGCCCTGGCTGGCGGAGTCCGACCCCATGTTGCCATGCAACATGAGCCGCCGCGAGCCACCCCCTCCGCCCCAGGAACCCCGCATGGCGCTGTTTCCCCTGTTCGCCAATCTGTCCGGCCGCGAGGTCCTGGTGATCGGCGGCGGCGAGGTCGCCACCCGCAAGATCGAGGCCTTGCTGCAGGCAGGGGCGCGGGTCGAGGTGCACGCTCATGCGCTCAACGAAACCCTGCGGCAATGGCTCGGCGAGGGCCGGCTGAGCCGGCGCGAGGGCGATTTCGACCCGGACTGGATCGACCAGGCCTGGCTGCTGGTCGCGGCGACCGACGACCACGCCTTCAACCAACGCCTCGCCGACGAGGCCGGCCGGCGCAAGCGCCTGGCCAATATCGTCGACGACGCCACCCTGTCGAGCTTCCAGATCCCGGCCCTGGTCGACCGCGCTCCGCTGCAGGTCGCGATTTCCTCCGGCGGCGCCGCACCGATGCTGGCCCGGCGCCTGCGCGAGCGGTTGGAGTCGCAGCTCGATCCCTCGCTCGGCGCACTCGCCGGCCTGTTCGAACGCCATCGCGACGCGATCCGCCGGGCGCTGCCGCACCTCGCGCAGCGGCGGCGCTGGTTCGACCAGGTGCTGGACGGCCCGGTGCCGGGCCTGCTCGAACGCGGCGAAAGCGCGCAGGCCGAGCAGGCGTTCCGGTCGGCTCTGGAGCACAGCGATGCGGTCGCGCGCAGCGGTGTGGCTTTGCTGGTCGGCACCGGCAGCGGCGACGTCGGGCAACTGACCTTGCGCGCGCTGCGCGCGCTCAACCAGGCCGATGTGCTGTTGTACGGCCCCGCGGTCGCGCCAGCGGTGCTGATGCTGGCGCGGCGCGATGCACCCCGCCGGCCGCTGCCGGGCGATGCGGATGCGCAATGGCGTTCGATACTCGATCGCCTCGAAGCCGGCGACTGCGTGGTCTGCCTGCAACCCGGCGATGCCTACCGCAGTGCGCCCGGCGATGCGTTGGCGCGACGGCTGGCCGACCAAGGCCTCGCGCATGAAGTGATCGCGGGGTTGGCCGGGTAGTACCCGAGCGCATGCGGTGCCTGGCGCGGTGACCGCAGAGGATCGGTGTCCCGCGCGGGCGGGCGGCGCCGGTTCGAGCCGCGTCTCAGAGCGACTCTCGGTAGACGACGTTGAGCTGGATCGCGTCCCCGCCGCGGTAGTCGTCCGGCTCCAGCTTGAAGGCCGCCAGGACGTGCTTCGGCGGAGGCACGCCGTCCCAGCCGTTGAAGTGGATGGCGTTCAGTGGCTCCGCCCTGCCCTCCAGGCGCAACACCAGCTTCAGGTGCTTTTCGCCGAGGACGCGGAAGCTGAGCACTTCGAAGGCCAGATCGAAGGTCGGCTCGGGAAAGCCCTGGCCCCAGGGACCGCCGTCGCGCAGCGATTCGGCATGCGCGCGGTCGAATTCGCCGATTTCGAGTCCGCCGTCGCTGAGCACGTCGGCCTGCAGCAGCTCCGGGGTCAGGATGCGGCGGGCGCAAGCCTCGAAGGCTTCGCGGAAGGCGTCGAACGCGTCCAGGCGCAGCGACAGGCCGGCGGCCATCGCATGCCCGCCGAAGCGTTCGATCAGGTCCGGGTGTTGCGCGGCGACGTCGGCCAGGGCGTCGCGGATATGGAAGCCGGGGATCGAACGCGCCGAACCGCGCAGGTGGTCGCTACCCGGCTCGGCCGGCGCGAACGCGATCACCGGCCGGTGCAGGCGCTCCTTCATTTTCGAGGCGACCAGCCCGACCACGCCGGGATGCCAATCGCCGTCGAACAGGCACAGCGCCATCGGCATCGCCGCGGCGTCGATGGCGACGCGGGCGAAGGCGAGTTCGGCCTCGTCGGTCATCTGTTGCTGCACCGCGCGGCGCTCGGCGTTGATCTCGTTGAGGGTGGAGGCGATGTCGCGCGCCTGTGCGGCGTTTTCGGTCAACAGGCATTCGATGCCGAGCGCCATGTCTTCGAGACGGCCGGCGGCGTTGAGGCGCGGCGCCAAGGCGTAGCCGATGTCGGACGCGGTGAGCCGGCGGTAATCGCGCTGCGAGACTTCGATCAGCGCGCGCAGGCCGGCGCAGCCCTGCCCGGCGCGCAAGCGGCGCAGGCCGGCGGCGACCAGGGCGCGGTTATTGGCGTCGAGCGGCACCAGGTCGGCGACCGTGCCGACCGCGACCAGGTCGAGCAGCACGCTGAGGTCGGGGCCATTGCCGTCGCCGAAAGCGCCGGCGTCGCGCAGGCGCCGGCGCAAGGCCAGCAACACGTAGAACATCACCCCGACGCCGGCCAGCATCTTGCTGGGGAAGGCATCGCCGGGTTGGTTCGGGTCCACGATCGCATCGGCCGCGGGCAAGTGTTCGCCGGGCAGATGGTGATCGGTGACCAACACCTGCCAGCCGCGCCCGCGCGCGGCGGCGATGCCGGCGTGGCAGGCGATGCCGTGGTCGACGGTGACGAGCAGATCGGGTTGCAGCGCGGCGAGTTCGTCGACCAAGGCCGGCGACAGGCCGTAGCCGTGGACGATGCGATTCGGCACCGCATGCGACACGCGTTGCGCGCCGAGCATGCGCAGGCCGCGCACGCCGACCGCGCAGGCGGTGGCGCCGTCGCAATCGAAATCGCCGACCACGACGATGTGGCGGCCCGCGGCGATGGCATCGGCGAGCAACCCGGTCGCCGCATCGAGGCCGAGCATGCCGTCCGGCGGCAGCAATTGGGTCAGCCGCGGTTGCGCCTGTTCGACGCAGGTCGCGCCGCGCGCGGCATAGACCCGGCGCAGCAACGGCGGAACCGCATCCGGCCACTGTCCGGTTTCGGCCGGTGCGCGGCGACGCAGGCGTGCGACGGGTTTCATCGTGGGGTTCAGTCCTGCAGCGAATGCAGCGGCTTGCGCCAGAAGCGCCAGCGCTGCGAGCGGCTCAGTTCGAAACGTTCGCCGTCGGCGAAGGCCAGGCTGACGCGATCGAGACTGCCGCCGTCGAGGGCGAGCCCGATCGGTTCGAACCAGTCGCGTTGCAAGGGGGTGACGTCGCGGGCGCCGCGCAGGTCGAACAGGCGCGCACCCTCGCCCGCGGTCCAGGCCGACGGCATGTCGCCGGCGACGATGCCGGCCTGCGCGCCGAACGCGGTCAGCGCTTCGTCGTCGCTGCGCACCTCGGAATACTCGCTGCGCACGTGATCGGGCAATACGCCGGCGCCCCAGAACCACAGCGAATTGATCGGCGCCAACCCGGCGGCGATGCGCTGGGCGTTGTGCGGATGGTTGTGCAGCAGCACTTGCGCCTCGCTGAGCAGGGCGCGCCAGCGGCGGCCTTCGGGGCCGTCGCCCTCGGCCCCGGGCAGGTGCTGGAACAGGTCTTCGCCGAGCGCCCGCTCGGGCGAGGCGAAACGCGGCATGCGCGCTTCGCGCGGCAGCGCCAGGTACCAGCGCGTGGGAGTCGGCGCATCGATCGGAAAACCGGCGTCGCCGAACAACGGCTTCAAGGCCGGCAGCAGCGCAGCGGCATCGCGCTCGGTCAAGGCCAATGCCTCTCCATAAGCCAACAGGCGCGCGCCGTTGATATCCGGGCGCACATAGGCCGGGTCGGCGCGCAGCCAGGCGCCGAGCATGGCGTCGCCGGCATCGCGTTGACGGGTCACCGCCGCGACCGGCCAGCCGCGCGGCAGGATGTCGAACACCCGCGCGGCCTGGTCGCCGGCCTCGACGCTTCGGTCGGAGCGCCCGAGCCGGCGCCCGAAGCTTTCGCTCAGGCGCTGGCCGCCGAACCGGGCCCGTTCGGGCAACAGCAAGGTGGCGCTGTTCATGTGCGGCGATTCCTGCACGGCGAACCCGGATGCGGAATCACGCTCAGCCTTCGTAGCTGACGGCGACGATCTCGTACTCGTGGGTGCCGCCCGGCGCTTCGATGACGACGCTGTCGCCTTCGTTCTTGCCGATCAGGGCGCGCGCGACCGGCGAGGAGATCGCGATCAGGCCGAGTTTGATGTCGGCTTCGAGGTCGCCGACGATCTGGTACTTGCGCTCTTCGTCGGTGTCGACGTTGGCCAACTCGACGGTGGCGCCGAACACGACCTTGGAGCCCGCGTTGAGCTGGCTGATGTCGATGACCTGGGCGTGCGACAGCTCGGCCTCGAGCTGCTTGATCCGGCCTTCGATGAAACCCTGCTGTTCGCGCGCGGCGTGGTACTCGGCGTTCTCCTTGAGGTCGCCGTGGGCGCGCGCTTCGGAAATCGCGTTGATGACCGCCGGCCGCTTGACCGACTTCAGTTCTTCCAGTTCGGCGCGCAGACGCTGCGCACCCTTCACCGTCATTGGTGCTCTCATTCCAGCTTCCTCATACCGGGCTGTGCCGGCCGATCGAGTTGATTGTCGACCCCATTGTGCCGGGAACAGAAGCGCTTGACACCCTTGTGACGGGGCGCCGGGTTCCGCAACGCGGCAACAGGGACAAGGCGTCTCCCGCTCCGCTCGCGCGGGCCGGAAGGCAGCGGGACCCGGCGACCGCCGGGCCCGCCTGCGGAGGGACCGCCGCGGCCGGTCAGGCCGTGGCGGAACCGATCTGCGCGTGCAGTTCCTGCAGGGACCAGACCGGGCCGGTGCCGCGGTAGTCCAGCGAGTTCACCAGCGCGCGCGCGCCCGACACCGTGGTCGAGTAGGTCACGCGCTGCTGCAGGGCCTCGCGGCGGATCGAGAACGAGTCCGAAATCGCCTGGCGGCCTTCGGTGGTGTTGATGATGTAGACGATCTCGCCGTTCTTGATCAGGTCGACGATGTGCGGACGGCCTTCGGTCACCTTGTTCACCACTTCGCAGGCCACGCCGTTCTCGCTCAGGAAGCTCTGGGTGCCGCTGGTCGCGACCAGGCGGTAGCCGCGGCGCACCAGTTCCTGCGCCACCGGCAGCACGCGCAGCTTGTCCGGGTCGCGCACCGAGATGAAGGCCTTGCCGACCGGCGGCGCCTTGATCCCGCCGGCTTCCTGCGCGCGCGCCATCGCCGCGCCGAAGTTCTTGCCGACGCCCATCACCTCGCCGGTCGAGCGCATCTCCGGCCCGAGGATCGGGTCGACCCCCTGGAACTTGGCGAACGGGAAGATCGCTTCCTTGACCGAATAGTAGTCGGGCACGATTTCTTCGAGCGCGCCCTGCGAGGCCAGGGTCTGGCCGACCATGCAGCGCGCGGCGATCTTCGCCAGCGCCATGCCGGTGGCCTTGGACACGAACGGCACCGTGCGCGAAGCGCGCGGGTTGACCTCGATCAGGAAGATCGTGTCGTTGCCTTCGGCATCGGTCTGGATCGCGAACTGGGTGTTCATCAGGCCGACCACCTTGAGCGCCTTGGCCAGGGCCACGACCTGCTGACGCAGGCGCTCCTGGGTCGCGGCCGACAGCGAGTACGGCGGCAGCGAGCACGACGAGTCGCCCGAGTGCACGCCGGCTTCCTCGATGTGTTCCATCACCCCGCCGATCAGCACGTGGCCTTCGCGGTCGGCGATGATATCGACGTCGACCTCGACCGCATTGTCGAGGAAGCGGTCGAGCAGCACCGGCGAATCGTTCGACACCTTGACCGCGTCGCGGATGTAACGGGTCAGGTCGGCGTCGGAATAGACGATTTCCATGGCGCGGCCGCCGAGCACGTAGCTCGGGCGCACCACCATCGGGTAACCGATCTGGCCGGCCAGCAGCAGCGCCTCATCCGGGTTGCGCGCGGTGCGGTTGATCGGCTGGGCCAGGCCCAGCTCCTGCACCAGTTGCTGGAAGCGTTCGCGGTCCTCGGCCAGGTCGATGCTGTCCGGGGTGGTGCCGATGATCGGCACGCCGTTGGCCTCGAGCGCGCGCGCGAGCTTGAGCGGGGTCTGGCCGCCGTACTGCACGATCACGCCCTTGGGCTTTTCGAGGTCGGCGATCTCGAGCACGTCCTCCAGGGTCAGCGGCTCGAAGTAGAGGCGGTCGGAGGTGTCGTAGTCGGTCGAGACCGTCTCCGGGTTGCAGTTGACCATGATGGTTTCGTAGCCGTCCTCGCGCAGGGCGAGCGCGGCGTGCACGCAGCAGTAGTCGAACTCGATGCCCTGGCCGATACGGTTCGGGCCGCCGCCGAGCACGATGATCTTGTCGCGGTTGCTCGGCGCGGCCTCGCACTCGTCCTCGTAGGTCGAGTACATGTAGGCGGTGCTGGTGGCGAACTCGGCGGCGCAGGAGTCGACCCGCTTGTACACCGGGCGCACGCCGATGGCGCGGCGCAGGGTGCGCACCGCGGTCTCGTCGGTGCCGGTCAGCTGGGCGATTCGCGCATCCGAGAAGCCCATGCGCTTGATCGCGCGCATCCGGTTCTTGTCGAGCGCGCCGAGGCCGCCATCGGCGATCTCGCGCTCGCTGGCGATCAGCTCTTCGATCTGGTCGAGGAACCAGGGGTCGACGAACGACAGCGCGTGCACGTCCTCGACGCTCATGCCGGCGCGGAACGCGTCGCCGATGTGGAACATGCGCTCCGGGCCCGGCTCCTTCAGTTCGCGGCGCAGCTTGGTCAGGTCGGCTTCGCTGCTCAGGTCCAGGCCGGTCGGGTCGAGGCCGACCTTGCCGGTTTCCAGGCCGCGCAGGGCCTTGTGCAGCGATTCCTGGAAGGTGCGGCCCATCGCCATGACTTCGCCGACCGACTTCATCTGGGTGGTCAGGCGGGCGTCGGCCTGCGGGAACTTCTCGAAGGCGAAGCGCGGGATCTTGGTGACGACGTAGTCGATGCTCGGCTCGAACGAGGCCGGAGTGGCGCCGCCGGTAATCTCGTTGCGCAACTCGTCGAGGGTGTAGCCGATGGCGAGCTTGGCGGCGATCTTGGCGATCGGGAAGCCGGTGGCCTTGGAGGCCAGCGCCGAGGAGCGCGACACGCGCGGGTTCATTTCGATGACCACGACGCGTCCGTCGTGCGCGTTGATGCCGAACTGGACGTTGGAACCGCCGGTGTCGACGCCGATCTTGCGCAGCACCGCGATCGAGGCATCGCGCAGGCGCTGGTATTCCTTGTCGGTCAGGGTCTGCGCCGGCGCGACCGTGATCGAGTCGCCGGTGTGCACGCCCATCGCGTCGAAGTTCTCGATCGAGCACACGATGATGCAGTTGTCCGCGGTGTCGCGGACCACTTCCATCTCGAATTCCTTCCAGCCCAGCACCGACTCTTCGACCAGGATCTCGTGCACCGGCGAGAGTTCCAGGCCGCGCTTGGCGATCTCCTCGAACTCTTCCTTGTTGTAGGCGATGCCGCCGCCGGTGCCGCCGAGGGTGAAGCTCGGGCGGATGATGGTCGGGTAGCCGACGCGGGTCTGGATGTCGACGGCCTGCTCGAAGGTGCGCGCGACTTCGGCCTTCGGGCATTCCAGGCCGATCTCGCTCATCGCGATGCGGAACAGCTCGCGGTCTTCGGCCATGCGGATGGCGTCGCGTTTGGCGCCGATCAGCTCGACGTCGTACTTCTCCAGCACGCCGTTGTCGGCCAGGTCGAGCGCGCAGTTCAGCGCGGTCTGGCCGCCCATGGTCGGCAGCAGCGCGTCGGGCTTTTCCTTGGCGATGATCTTCTCGACCGTCTGCCAGTTGATCGGCTCGATGTACACGGCGTCGGCCATGTTCGGGTCGGTCATGATCGTGGCCGGATTCGAATTCACCAGCACGACGCGATAGCCCTCGTCGCGCAGCGCCTTGCACGCCTGCGCGCCGGAGTAGTCGAATTCGCAGGCCTGTCCGATCACGATCGGGCCGGCGCCGATGATCAGGACGGTTTTGATGTCGGTACGCTTGGGCATGTTTTAACTCCGGGACTCGGGGCTCGGGACTTGGGACTCGGTCTCAAGCCTGCGAACAAGGGACTGATGAAGGCGTTGCAGCATCTGCCCCACCCGCTCACATTCTTCGATAGCGTTCGTGCGTGTCGTCTCGTCGCCGAGCGTCAGCTCGCCGGACAAGATCAACTGTGTTTGCAGCTCGGCAGAGGAACCCAGCGCCATCGACACGAATCGCGCGTAGTCCCGGGTGCTGTGCCGGGCATTGCCCTCGGCGATGTTCGATGGAATCGATACAGCCGAACGCTGTAGCTGGGAACTCAAGCCATATCGCTCGTCGCGAGGAAAGCCGGCGGTCAGTTGATAGACCTGCTTGGCCAGCGACATCGCCAGACGCCAGACTTCCAATTCGCGGAAGTGCGAAATGCTCATCCGGCTCCTTTCGAGTCCCGAGTCCCGAGTCCCGAGTCCCGCATCGAATTAACGAAGCGGTCGAACAAGGGCGACACATCGTGCGGACCCGGACTGGCTTCCGGGTGACCCTGGAAGCTGAAGGCCGGCGCGTCGGTCAGGGCGATGCCCTGGTTGCTGCCGTCGAACAGCGAGCGATGGGTCACGCGCACATTGGCCGGCAGACTGGATTCGTCGACCGCGAAACCGTGGTTCTGCGAGGTGATCATCACCCGGCCGCCGTCGAGGTCCTGGACCGGGTGGTTGGCGCCGTGGTGGCCGAACTTCATCTTCAGGGTCTTCGCGCCCGAGGCCAGGCCGAGCAGTTGGTGGCCGAGGCAGATGCCGAAGGTCGGCACCTTCCTGGCGATGAATTCCTTGATCGCGGCGATCGCGTAGTCGCAGGGCTCCGGGTCGCCGGGGCCGTTGGACAGGAACACGCCGTCGGGATTGAGCGCCAGCACCTCGGCGGCCGGGGTCTGCGCCGGCACCACGGTGACGCGGCAACCGCGCTCGGCGAGCATGCGCAGGATGTTGAGCTTGACGCCGAAGTCGTAGGCCACGACATGGAAGCGCGACTCGACCTTGACGAAGGCGTTGCGGTCCAGGTCGAGCTGGCCGTCGGTCCACTCGTAGCGTTCGCGCGTGCAGACTTCCTTGGCCAGGTCCATGCCCTTGAGGCCGGGGAACTTGCGCGCGGCTTCGAGCGCCTTGGCCGCATCGATCTCACCGGCCATCAGCGCGCCGTTCTGGGCGCCGGTATCGCGCAACAAGCGGGTCAGCTTGCGCGTATCGATGTCGGAGATGGCGACCACGCCGCGATCGCTGAGCCACTGCGGCAACGCGACCTGGCTGCGCCAGTTGCTCGGGCGACGCGGTACGTCGCGCACGATCAGGCCCGAGGCCCAGACCCGGCGCGCTTCGTCGTCCTGGTCGGTGCAGCCGGTGTTGCCCACGTGCGGATAGGTCAGGGTGACCAACTGGCGGGCATACGAGGGATCGGTGAGGATTTCCTGGTAGCCGGTGATCGCGGTATTGAATACGACTTCGCCGACGCTGAGGCCGGGCGCGCCTACGGAAACGCCCTCGAACACGGTTCCGTCTTCGAGTGCGAGGATTGCGGGTTGGGTCACGGGGGTCGCCTTGGCTGCCGAAGGATCTGATCCCGTGCGCGACATCGGCAAAACCGACTTGCAGCAAAGCGCGGACGCGGTGCGGGACCGGTCCGGCGTTCGGGATTCAGGCGAGCCGGAATTCTAGCGGCGATGGGCTCCGGAAGCCAGCTAAAATTTGTCCGGATCGCGGCGGCCCGGCCCGTTCAGGCTACGGCGGCGCGGCACATTCCGCGCGGATTTGTCGTAGTTCCACGCCGTCTACGCGCCGGCAACGCCTGAACGAAAGCTGGGCGCCCTGCCCGGCCGGCCCGGACACGCCCTTTTTCGACCCGGCGAGCCGTCCCGGAACTCCGTGCTGCCGCGTTCGGGGCGCCGGGTCAAAAGGCGTTCAGAGGTTCGGAAACATCAGCTCGGCCAGTCCGTAGCGCCCCGGCGCCTGGTGGGCGACCCGCAGCGCGGCCTCGAGCGCGCCGCGGGCGAAGATGTCGCGATTGGTGGCGCGATGGATCAGCTCCAGGCGCTCGCCCGCCGCGGCGAACTGCACGGTGTGCTCGCCGACGATGTCGCCGGCGCGCAGGCTGGCGTAATGCGGCTCCTCGCCGCGGCCGATCGCCGCGGCCGCGCCCAGGTGCAAGGCGGTGCCCGAGGGCGCGTCGAGCTTGCGGGTGTGGTGGGCCTCGATCACGTCGCAGTCCCAGCCCGGCAAAGCCGCGGCGGCGCGCCGGACCAGTTCGGTCAGCACCGCCACGCCAAGGCTGTAGTTGGCCGCCCAGACCACGGCGATGCCGTTGGCGGCGTCGTTGATCGCGGCGTTCTGCGCCGAACTGAGCCCGGTGGTGCCGGACACCAGCGCCTTGCCGCGCGCCGCGCACAGCGCCAGCACCGGGTCGAAGCCCTGCGGCAGGCTGAAATCGATGGCGACGTCGAACTCCGGCGCCCCCGACAGCTCGGCGACGGCGAAATGCGGCACTCCGTCGATGACCCGCTGGGCCGGCTGCGAACGCGAGTACGCCGCGACCACGTTCAAGTCCGCGCGCTCGGCGGCCAGACGCAACAGGGCCCGGCCCATGCGCCCGGAAGCGCCGTGGATCAGGAGACGGACGGGGGTCTTGGTGGGTTCGCTCATGCGCGCAGGCTAGCGGCTGCGCGGGGGCGAGGACAAGCGCAGATGCATGTGGTTCACGCTGTGGCACGCGGCGCGACCGGCACCCTACGCGGGATTCGCCACCTGGCCGACGGAAACAAACGCCGCGGCTGAAACCTCGGGCGATTCGTCGACGCCACGAATGCGGCCGAACGGCTGCTTCAACAAGGTCCGCGTGGATCTTCTAGGGCGCATACCCGCGAGAAGGGGCCGAAGCCCCTTTCGCAATGCATTCGAGAGGCTCGGATTCAGGACGTCATGCGGTCCCAGAACCCTTTGACCCCGTCCAGAAAGGTGGAGGACCGTGGCGAGTGCTTTCGCGCCCCCTCACCCACGAACGTAGCCTCGAACTTCTCCAGCAGCTCGCGCTGCTCGGGAGTCAGGTTGACCGGCGTCTCGACCACGGCGCGACAGTACAGGTCGCCCGGCTTGCGGCTGCGCACCGACTTGACGCCCTTGTCGCGCAGGCGGAACAGCTTGCCGCTCTGGGTTTCGCCCGGAATGCGCAGTTCCACCTCGCCGCCGAGCGTCGGCACCCGGATGGTGTCGCCGAGCGCGGCCTGGGAAATGCGGATCGGCACTTCGCAATGCAGGTCGTCGCCGTCGCGCTGGAAGATCTCGTGCTCGCGCACGCGCACTTCCACGTACAGATCGCCCGGCGGCGACCCGGTCGGTCCGGCCTCGCCCTCGCCGGTCAGGCGGATGCGGTCGCCATTGTCGACACCGGCCGGAATCTTCACCGACAAGGTCTTGGTGCGCTCGACCCGACCTTGGCCATGGCAGTCGGCGCAGGGGTTGGCGATGCTCTGGCCGCGGCCGTTGCAATGCGGGCAGGTCTGCTGCATCGAGAAGATGCCGCGCTGGAAGCGCACCTGGCCGCGGCCGCCGCAGGTCGTGCAGGTCTCGACCTTGCCGTCCGCCGAACCGCTGCCTTCGCAGGTGTCGCAGGCGTCCAGAGTCGGGATCTCGATCTGCTTTTCGATGCCGCCGACCGCCTCTTCCAGCGACAACTCCATCACGTAGCCGATGTCGGCGCCGCGGCGCGGCGCGCGCGCACCGCCGCCTCCGCCGCCACCGAAGATGTTGCCGAAGATGTCGCCGAAGATATCGCCCATGTCGGCGTAGCCGGGACCACCGCCGCCACCGCCGCCCATGCCGTGCTCGAACGCGGCGTGGCCGTGCTGGTCGTAGGCGCGGCGCTTGTTGGCGTCGGCCAGGACCTCGTAGGCCTCCTTGCATTCCTTGAACGCGGCCTCCGCGGCCGCGTCGCCCGGGTTGCGGTCCGGGTGGTGTTTCATCGCGCAGCGGCGATAGGCCTTCTTGAGGTCGTCGTCGCCGGCGTTGCGCGCAACGCCCAGCACTTCGTAATAGTCGCGTTTGCTCATAGGCCGGGAATCGGGAATCGAGAGTCGAGAATCGTTAAATCAAAAGCGGGCGGCGCGTAAAAACGCCTGCCGCCCGCGACGGATGCGGGAACGGGGAACCGGATCTTTACGGGCCGCAAGCACAAGCCGCGTACCGATTGCCGATTCCCCATTCCCTATTCCCGGCTTACTTCTTGTCTTCGTCCTTCACTTCGGTGAATTCCGCGTCGACCACGTCCTCGGACTTGGCCGAGCCGGCTTCGGCGGCGCCGCCGGCCTCCGGCTGCGCGGCCTGGGCCGCGGCGAACAGCGACTGCGCAGCCTCTTCCAGCGCCTTCGACTTGGCCTCGATCTGGCCCTTGTCGTCGCCCTTCATCGCCGTTTCGAGGTCGGCGATGGCCGCCTCGGCGCGGCCGATCTGGTCGCCCGGCAACTTCTCGCCGTGCTCCTTGATCGTGCTGCGGGCCATGTGGATCAGGCCGTCGGCGTGGTTGCGCGCCTGCACCAGTTCGTGGAACTTCTGGTCTTCCTCGCGGTTGGCTTCGGCGTCGGCGACCATCTTGGCGATCTCTTCCTCGGACAGGCCCGAGCCGGCCTTGATCTCGACCTTCTGCTCCTTGTTGGTCTTCTTGTCCTTGGCGCTGACGTGCAGGATGCCGTTGGCGTCGATGTCGAACGACACCTCGACCTGCGGCATGCCGCGCGGCGAGGGCTCGATGCCGGACAGGTCGAAGCGGGCCAGCGACTTGTTGAAGCGGGCTTGTTCGCGCTCGCCCTGCAGCACGTGCACGGTCACCGCGGACTGATTGTCCTCGGCGGTCGAGAAGGTCTGCGAGGCCTTGGTCGGCACCGTGGTGTTCTTCTCGATGATCTTGGTGAACACGCCGCCGAGGGTCTCGATGCCCAGCGACAGCGGGGTCACGTCGAGCAGCAGCACGTCCTTGACGTCGCCGGCCAGCACGCCGCCCTGGATCGCGGCGCCGACGGCGACCGCTTCGTCCGGGTTGACGTCCTTGCGCGGTTCCTTGCCGAAGAACTCGGCCACCGCCTGGCTGACCTTGGGCATGCGGGTCTGGCCGCCGACCAGGATCACTTCGCTGACGTCGCTGGCGCGCAGGCCGGCGTCGTTGAGGGCGATGCGGCAGGGTTCGATGGTCTTCTTGACCAGGTCCTCGACCAGCGACTCCAGCTTGGCGCGGGTCAGCTTGATGTTGAGGTGCTTCGGACCCGAAGCGTCGGCGGTCACGTACGGCAGGTTGACTTCGGTCTGCTGCGAGGACGACAGCTCGATCTTGGCGCGCTCGGCCGCATCCTTCAGGCGCTGCAGCGCCAGCGGATCCTTGCGCAGGTCGATGCCCTGGTCCTTCTGGAACTCTTCGACCAAGTAGTCGATGACGCGCTTGTCGAAGTCTTCGCCGCCGAGGAAGGTGTCGCCGTTGGTCGACAGCACTTCGACCTGCATTTCGCCGTCGACCGAGGCGATCTCGATGATCGACACGTCGAAGGTGCCGCCGCCGAGGTCGTAGACCGCGACCTTGCGGTCGCCGCCCTTCTTGTCCATGCCGTAAGCCAACGCCGCCGCGGTCGGCTCGTTGATGATGCGCTTGACTTCCAGGCCGGCGATCTTGCCGGCGTCCTTGGTCGCCTGGCGCTGGCTGTCGTTGAAGTAAGCCGGCACGGTGATGACCGCTTCGGTGACCGGCTCGCCCAGGTAGGCTTCGGCGGTCTTCTTCATCTTGCCCAGCACTTCGGCCGAGATCTGCTGCGGCGCCATCTTCTTGCCGTCCTGGGTCGCGACCCAGGCGTCGCCGTTGTCGTGCGGGACGATCGCGTACGGCACCAGGCCGAGATCCTTCTGCACTTCGGCGTCGGTCATCTTGCGGCCGATCAGGCGCTTGACCGCGTAGAAGGTGTTCTTGGGATTGGTGACCGCCTGGCGCTTGGCCGAAGCGCCGACCAACACTTCGCCGTCCTTGGTGAACGCGACGATCGACGGCGTGGTGCGGTCGCCTTCGGAATTTTCGATGACCTTGGCCTTGCCGCCTTCCATGATCGCGACGCAGGAATTGGTGGTGCCCAGGTCGATGCCGATGATCTTGCCCATACGTAGTGCTCCCTCTCGAATGCTTGAAATAGTGGGGCGGTCCGCGCAGTGCGCCGTGCCGCCGATGTCCGTTATCTGGGGCTAGGTGCCGGGCAGTTCAAGCGCCCGTGCCCCGCCCTCGTGACGTCCGTCCCGGCCCTTCCCGGTACGTCCGCTCGCGGCTCGCGCCGCTTTCAGCTCCGGTTCCGCGACCGCGGCCGAGCCGCCGCCGTGAGCCGTCCCGCGTCCGCTCAAGCGCTTATTCGGCGTCCTGGGCGACCACCACCAGCGCCGGCCGCAGCAGGCGCTCGTTGAGCAGCCAGCCCTTCTGGTAGACCTGGACCACATGGTTCGGCGCCACGCCCGGAGCCGGCACCATGCTCATGGCCTGGTGATGCTCGGGGTTGAACGGCTGGCCGGTCGGGTCGACCGCGATCAGGCCGTTGTCGCCGGCGACCTTGAGCAGTTGGCGCAGGGTCAGTTCCATGCCCTGGCGCAGGGCGCTGGTGTCTTCGCCGGCGACGGCCAGGCCGGCCTCGAGGCTGTCGATCACCGGCAGCAGGTCGCCGAGCAGGCGTTCGTTGGCGAACTTGCGCGCCATCTCCACGTCGCGCGACACGCGCTTGCGCTGGTTGTCGAGTTCGGCGCGTTCGCGCAGCGAGTCCTCGCGCAGCTTGGTCAGCTCCGCGCGCAGCGCTTCGAGTTCGGACGCCTCGGCGCCCGGGACCTCGTCCTGGGCCGGCGGATTGAGTTCGGAATAGGGATCGTGTTGGTTCATGCTGGGTCCTGGCGGTTTTTCCGCGACAGGCCAGCAATGGGGCCGCCACGGCGGCATTCAAGTGCCGGGATCTGCGCCGATCGGCCGCCATCGGCGGCGAGCGGCGGGTTTCGTGGCCCGGTTCGGGACGATCGCCGGCCATCCCCCTGTAGGAGCGGCGTAAGCCGCGACCACCCGAAGCGATAAACCCCGGCCCGGCCCGAAGCCGATGGTCTCCATAAAGGTTCGCCCTACCCGAGAGATGGCGGTCGCGGCCCGCGCCGCTCTTACCCCGGTTCCCGCTGACTGGGGTTGGGCGGGACGGTTGGACCGGCTTCGGAGGCGGGACCGCCCCTCGTTTCAGTCCACTTCGATGGGTCGCGGCTCGCGCCGCGCCTGCCCTGGGCCTGCGGGACGGGTCACTGCTCCTCGGCTTCAGCCCCCTTCGGTTCCCCGAACGCATCCCCGAGCGCGTCGGCGGCGGCCTGCACCACCGGGATCACCCGGTCGTAGGCCATCCGGGTCGGGCCGATCACCCCCAGCACGCCGAGCACCCGGCCGCCGGCGGTGTACGGCGCGGTCACCAGCGACACGCCTTCCAGCGGCGCCAGGCCGGTTTCCTCGCCGATGAAGATGCGCACGCCGGGGGCGCGCACGGTGCGTTCGAGCAGTTGCAGGATCTCGCGCTTGCGGGCGAAGGCCTCGAACAGCTCGCGCAGGCGGTCCAGGTCGGCCAGCTCCTGCACGCCCATCAGCCGGGTCTGCCCCGCCAGGACCATGTCGTCGCCGTCGGGCATCAACACCTGCTCGGCCAGTTCGACCGACTGCGCGAGCAGGCTCTGCATCTCCGACTGGGCGTTGCGCAGCTCGACCAGCAGGGTGGCGCGGATCTCGGCCACCGGGCGGCCGGCGAAGTGTGCGTTCAGGTAGTTGGCGACCCGCTCCAGCTCGCCGGCGTCGTAGGCCCGGCGGGTCTGGATGATCCGGTTCTGCACGTCCTGGTCGGCGAACACCAGGATCGCCAGCACCCGCTGGGCGTCGAGCGGCACGAAGTCGATGCGCCGGAACGCGAACTGCTCGCGCTTGGGCACGCTGACCACGCCGACGAAATGAGTCATCGCCGACAACAGCTCCGAGGCGCTGCCGAGCAGGGCCTGGGTGCCCGAGCCCGATGGCAGCTCGCTGCGCAGACGCGCGACCTCGCCCTCCGGCAGCGGCCGCACCTGCAGCAGCGAGTCGACGAACAAGCGATAGCCCTGCACGGTCGGGATGCGTCCGGCCGAGGCGTGCGGCGCGCTGAGCAGGCCGACGTCTTCCAGGTCGGCCAGGATGTTGCGGATCGTCGCCGCGCTGACGTCGAGCCCGGCGTGCTTGGCCAGGGTCTGCGATCCGACCGGTTCGCCGCTGTGGATGTAACGGCCGATCAGCGTGCGCAGCAGTTGCCGCGCGCGCGGGTCGAGGCTCGGGTCGGGCGGTCGGCGATTCATGCTGTGGATATAGGCGCGGACGCGGGCCGGCGCAAGCGCCTTCGTCGGATTCGGCGATCGCCGCCCGGATCCGTCGCCGCGCCCGCGCCCCCCTCGTCGGCATCGGTAAGAATGCTCGTGCACACTAGCGATGGCGCGCACCGCCGCCGATCTCACGCTGTGATCCGCGACCGCCCTACCCTCCGGCCCGCTTGCCGCCCATTCCCAGTCTCTCGCCGCCAAGGCACAATCGCCGCCGCATGCTCGCTCACCTCTCGCTCAAGCAATTCGCCGTCGTCAGCGCCGCCGAACTCAGCTTCGGTCCCGGCCTCACCGTGATCTCCGGCGAAACCGGCGCCGGCAAGTCGCTGCTGGTCGACGCCCTGGGGCTGCTATCCGGCCTGCGCGCCGACAGCGGCGTGGTCCGCCATGGCGCCGACCGCGCCGAACTGGTCGCCGACTTCACCCTCGACGATGCGCCCCTGGCCGCGGCCTGGCTGCGCGACAACGAACTCGACGAGACCGGCGACGGCGAGGCGCCGGTCTGCCAGATCCGCCGGGTGATCCGCGCCGACGGCGGGTCGCGGGCCTGGGTCAACGGGCGGCCGGTGACTCTGAACCAGCTCGCGGACCTGACCTCTCGCCTGGTCGAGATCCACGGCCAGCACGAACACCAGGCCTTGATGTCGCGCGCCAGCCAGCTCGGCCTGCTCGACGCCTACGGCCGCCACGAGGCGCCGCTGGCCAAGGTCGAGGCCGCCGCGCAGCAGTGGAGTGCTCTGCTGCGCGAACGCGACACCCTGTCGGCGCAGGGCGACGTCTCCGACCGCATCGCCTGGCTCGAACATCAGCATGCCGAGCTGGAACGCGAAGTGCTCGAAGCCGAAGCCCTGGCCAAGCTGCTCAGCGACCACCGCCGCCATGCCCATGCCGCCGGCCTGATCGCCGCCTGCGAATCGGCCTTCGCCCGCCTCGGCGGCGACGAAGGTCCGTCGCTGACCCGGCTGGTGCAACAGGTGCGCGGCGAGCTGCAGCGTGTGGCCGAGCACGAGCCGCGCCTGAACGACGTCGACGCCATGCTCGACAACGCCGCGATCCAGATCGACGAAGCGCTGACCCTGCTCGACCGGGTCCGCGACGACCTCGACCTCGACCCCGCGGCGTTCGAGCAGATCGAAAACAAGATCGGCCGCCTGCACGAGCTGGCGCGCAAGCACCGCGTCGCACCCGAACAATTGCCGGCCACCCGCGACGGCATGGCCGGCGAGCTCGACCAACTGCGCAGCGCCGGCGACCGCCTGCAGGTGCTCGACGGCGAAATCCAGAGCGCGCGGGCGCAGTGGCGCCGCGCCGCCGACACTTTGGGCGAGGCGCGCCGCAAGGCCGCCAAGAGCCTGTCCGACACCACCAGCGTGCTGATCGGCGAACTCGGCATGGGCGGCGGGCGCTTCGACGTCGCCCTGGAACCGCTCGACGAGGACCGCCCCGACCCGCAAGGCGGCGAGCGCGCCGAATTCCTGGTCGCGGCCAACGCCGGCCAGCCGGCCCGGCCGCTGCGCAAGGTCGCCTCGGGCGGCGAACTGTCGCGCATCTCGCTGGCGATCGAAGTCGCCGCCTTCGGCATGGACGCGGTCGCGACCATGGTCTTCGACGAAGTCGATTCCGGCATCGGCGGCGCGGTGGCCGAGATCGTCGGCCAGAAGCTGCGCGCGCTCGGCGCCAGCCGCCAGGTGCTGTGCGTGACCCATCTGGCTCAAGTCGCGGCCCAGGGCCACGCCCATTACCGGGTCAGCAAGGCCGCCAGCGAAGGCGTGACCCAGAGCGCGGTGCAGGTGCTCGGCGCCAAGCAGCGCGAGGAAGAACTCGCGCGCATGCTCGGCGGCATCGAACTCAACAAGGAAGTGCGCGCTGCGGCCAAGCGGTTGCTGGCCGACGTGGTCTGAGGTCTGAGGCCGGGACTCGGGACTCGGGACTCGGGATTCGGGATTCGGGATTCGGAACCCACATCGAGCTCAGTCTCGAAGTGGGTTCGGCCTCGATCAAGCAAGCTCGATCGATAGCCGGCTCAGTCGAGGTCCGGCAGCCGGGTGAAGAACGCCGCCCGGTGCGGGGTGATGCCGTGGCGCTGCTCGTCTTCGAGCGGATGGCCGCTGTCGACCAGGCGGAAGGTCGGCCGGGTGTCGTCGTGCAGCTGCACCCGCAGCTCCAGGCCGAGGGTGCTGAACTCGTAGACGCGCGGGATATGGTTGGCCAGGGTGCCGGCGAACTCGGGCACCCGGTCGTTGCCGGCTTCGTCCCACATCATCCGCGCCAGCCGCCAGTCGTGTTCGGCCAGCTCGACCCAGGCGCCGATGCAGTAGTCGTCGCCGCCTTCGACCGGCAACGGAATCACCCCGCGCACGAACAGCTGGCCGCCGCCGATCGCGCAGAAATTCGCGTCGCAGAAGGTGTCCGGCGCGCAGCGCGCGGCGTTGTCGAGGGCGTGATAGGCGTCGGGAAAGGTGAAGGAGTACTCCATGTCCGACAGCGCGACGAGTTCGCCGCAGCACGAGCACGGCAACATCGTCTCGCCGGACATGTCGGACTTCACTTCTTCTTGCGCACGTACAGCACCAGCGAGTGCTCTTCGATCTCGTAGCCGTGCTTGGCCGCGATCTTGCGCTGCAGCTCTTCGATTTCGACGCTCTCGAACTCGATGATCTTGCCGCTGTCGATGTCGACCATGTGGTCGTGGTGATGGCCGCGGTCGAGCTCGTACACCGACTGGCCCGCCTCGAAGTTGTGCTTGAGCACCAGGCCCGCCGATTCGAACTGGGTCAGTACCCGGTAGACCGTGGCCAGGCCGATGTCCTCGCCCTTCTCCAGCAACATCCGGTAGATGTCCTCGGCGGTCATGTGGCGCGGCTTGGATTGCTCCAGCAGCTCCAGGATCCGCAGGCGCGGATGGGTGACCTTGAGTCCGACGTTGCGCAGGTCCTGCGATTCCATGAGTGTTCCCTTCAGATCGATTCGGCCGGCGTTCGCCGTGCCTGGGTGTTGACCGGCTGGCCGTGGCCGCGGGCGGCTGCGCATGGAGCGGACGGGGCTGGCTGGGCCGGAATGGCGGATGAACGCGAGGGACCTCCGCGCGCCGTAATCCGCCCTTGGTGGGTACGGGCTTCAGTGTATCATCGGCCCCGTTGCCTTCGACTGCCGCAG
Organism: Lysobacter sp. 1R34A; assembly: GCF_051217035.1. Lineage (NCBI taxonomy): Bacteria > Pseudomonadati > Pseudomonadota > Gammaproteobacteria > Lysobacterales > Lysobacteraceae > Lysobacter > Lysobacter sp. 1R34A. Next base: position 33,220 of record NZ_JBPKJP010000014.1, on the reverse strand, counting down.
AACCCTACCCGATGCGTAAGCTCCTGCTCGTCCTCTCGCTGTCCATGCTCACCGCCGGCTGCGGCATCATCTACAAGCAGCCGATCTATCAGGGCAACCTGCTCGAGAAGACCGCGATCGACCAGCTCCAGACCGGCATGACCAAGCAGCAGGTGCAGTTGCTGCTGGGCACCCCGTCGATCGAAGACCCGTTCCACCAGAACCGCTGGGACTACACCTCGACCCAGCGCGTCGACCGCCTCGGCCACACCGACCGCAAGAACCTGACCCTGTGGTTCGAGAACGACAGCCTGACCAAGTGGGAAGGCGACTACTTCGCCGAGCAGGACGAGCAGATCGCCCGCGCCTCGGTCAAGCAGTTCGGCCGCAACCTGGCCAAGGACAAGGATAAGGACAAGCGCCGCCGGCGCTGATCCCCGCCGCGCGGCCCCACGGTCGCGCCGGCTTCATCGAGTCTCGCCCTGCCGGCCCGGCCGCCCTGCGTCCGGGCCGTCGTCGTTGGTTGGCCGCTTATTTCTTCAGCGGCCGGTCGGCGGCGCGGCGGCGGCGCGCTTCCTTGGGGTCGAGCTGCAAGGGCCGCAGCAGTTCCAGCCGGTCGCCGTCGCGCAGCGGGGTGTCGGCCAGCGCCTTGACCCCGAACACGGCGTAGCCGCTGATTTCGGCGTCCGCCACCTCGGCATGGGCGCCCCACCCGGCCGCGGCCAACGCCTCGGCGACCGTGGCGCCGTCGGCCAGCTCCAGGCTCAGCGCCTGGAAACGCCGCGGCCAGGCGCGGATCAGCTCGATCTTCACGGCTCGATCTTCACGGCTCGATCTTCACGGCCGGGCTCGGCCCGGTCACCGACGGCAGCGCCGGCTCGGCGCCGCGATCGGCGACCCGGACGAAATCGTCGACCATGCGGTCGGCCAGGCTCTGGAAGCCCAGCGCCATCGCCGGCCCCAGCAGCTTCACCGCCGGCTCGAATTCCAGGGTCAGGGTGACCTTGCAGGCCGATTCGTCGAGGGCATGGAACTCCCAACGCCCGCCGAGCTTGCGGAACGGCCCGTCGACCAGCTTGAGTTCGATATGGTGCGGCGGCGACAGGCTGTTGTGGGTGGTGAACCAGGTCCGCAGCGCGCCCAGGCCCAGGTCGAGCCGCGCCACCATGTGGGCCTCGTCGGCTTCGAGCACCAGCGCCTGCTCGCACCACTCGAAACGGCGCGGGTACGCGGCGACATCGTTGACCAGGGCGAACATGCGCGCGGCGGAGTGTTCGACGAGGGCGGAACGGCGAATCGTAGGCATGTGCTTATCGCAATAAGGTCCGCGAGGCGGAATTCAAGCGGGGAGGCGGACCAAAAGCTGCCGCGCGGGCATCGTAGCCGGGCGAAGACCCGGGATGGCTGCCGAACCGTCGCGAGCTGCGGCCTTTCCGCATTCGGCGACCACTCGAACGACCCCGAGACCGCCGAACTTCATCCAAAACCGGAAACGGCTACTCAAACGGCCTCCGGATCGTGGACAATCGCTCATGGCTAAAAATACGAACAACAAGGCCGGCAAGGATAAAGGAAAGGGCAGCGCGGGCGGCACCATCGCGCTGAACAAGCGTGCGCGCCACGATTACCACCTCGAGGAACGCTTCGAGGCCGGCCTGTCGCTGCAGGGTTGGGAGCTCAAATCCATCCGCGCCGGACGCGCAAACATCACCGAAAGCTACGCCGTCATCCTGCGCGACGAGATGTTCCTGATCGGTGCGCAGATCAGCCCGCTGATCTCCGCCTCGACCCACGTAGTCGCCGAGGAACGCCGCACCCGCAAGCTGCTGCTGCACCGCGACGAGATCGACAACCTGATCGGCCGCGTCCAGCGCGACGGCTACACCGTCGTGCCGACCGCGATGTACTGGAAAGGCAACAAGGTCAAGCTGGAAATCTCGCTGGCCAAGGGCAAGCAGAGCCACGACAAGCGCGAGGCGAGCAAGGAACGCGACTGGGCGCGCGAGAAGCAACGCGTGATGCGCAAGCACAACCGCGACGCCTGATCCGGGCGCTTCCCGGCACGGCACCGTACACCCCGCCCGCCCTGCGCGGGCTGCAGTCGTTTGCGCCGGTGCGTGAAGTTCGCGGTCGCGGCGTGCGCCGCTCCTGCCCGGGCAGGCCGGCCGCTCCTGGACAGGAGCGCGCAAGCCGCGACCGACCGAAGGGGCCTGAAACGAAGGGCGATTCACCTCCGAAGCCGATCCAGCCGTCCCCATCTATCCAGCCGGTCTATAGCTCCGGGCAGGAACGGCCCAAGCTGATTGCCCGCCAGGCTTAACGCACCGCCTAAGCGGCCTATATCAGCGCACGGCTCGGCAACCTCACTCCCCTCGCCCGGCCCCGTCGTGCGGCAGGGTGAAATGGAACACCGCGCCCTCGCCCTCGCGGCCTTCGGCGCGGATCGTGCCGCCGTGGCGTTCGACGATGCGCTTGACCGAGGCCAGGCCGATGCCGTGGCCGGCGAAATCCTCGACGCTGTGCAGGCGCTGGAACGGCCGGAACAGCTTGTCGACATAGGCCTGCGGAAAACCGGTGCCGTTGTCGCGCAGGTAGAACTCGCGCACGCCGCTCGCGGTCTGCTCGGTGCCGAACTCGATCCGCGCCGGATCGCGGTCGCGGGTGAATTTCCAGGCGTTGCCGAGCAGGTTGGCGAGCAGGTTGCGCAGCAGGGAGGCATCGCCGATCACCTGCATGCCCGGCTCGATCGACACCTCGACCTGGCGCTGGGCGTCGCCCATGCGCAGCTCTTCGATCACCTCGCCGGCGATCCGGCTCAGGTCGACCGACTCGTGCTTGAGCTCGCTGCGCGCCAGGCGCGACATCTTCAGCAGCGCATCGATCAGGTCGCCCATGCGCGCGGCGGCCTTGCGCACCCGTGCCAGGTAATCGTTGCCGGCGGCGTCGAACCGGTCGGCGTATTTCTCGCCGAGGATGCGGCTGAAACCGTCGATCGCGCGCAACGGCGCGCGCAGGTCGTGCGAGACGCTGTAGGCGAAAGCTTCGAGCTCCTGATTGGCCTGGCTGAGCTCGCGCGTACGCAGCGCGACGCGCGCCTCCAGGGTGCGGTTGAGCGCGTGCACCCGCGCTTCCGCGCGCAAGCGCTCGGTCACGTCCTCGACCTGGACCAGGCCGCTGATGTCCTGGCCGACGTTGCCCGGCACCGGCGAATAGGTCAGCTGCACCTGCCGCGCGACACCGTGCGGGCGGCGCAGGCGGCGGGTCGCCCGGTGCACGCCGTCTTCTTCGGTGTGGCTGGCGCCGCCCGGCAGTTCGACGTCCTCGTCTTCGAGCAGGCTGTCGAAGCGCTGGCCCAGCAACTGCGCCGGCGCCAGCCCGACGATGGTCGCCAGGGCCGGATTGGAGTCGACGATGCAGCCCTCGCTGTCGAGCAGGGCCTTGCCGATCGCCGAGTACTGCATCGCGCTGCGGAAGCGGGTTTCGCTGCGGCGGTAGTCTTCGGTCATGCGCAGCGCGATGCGGCGCGCGCGCGACTCGGTGCGCGCCAGCATCAGCGCGATGCTGTACAGCAGCAGCGCCGAGAACAGGCCCAGGGCGAACATGTTGCGCAGGCCTGCCAGGCGCGGCACCGCCTCCTCGACCGGCGCCGATTCGTATTCGATGCGCCAGGTGCGGCCGTAGATATCGAACGCGGCGCGGTGGACGAAGGCCGCGGTGGTACCGGTCTTGAGGTTCGGGCTGGCGTACAGCAGTTCGTCGCGCCCGCCGGTTTCGTCGAAGATGCGAAAGCGCATTTCTTCATGCGCGTCGCCCAGCGCCGTTTCGACGAAGGTTTGTATCCGGAACGGCACGTACACCCAGCCCTGCATTTCCGCGCGCCGCAGCTCCAGGGTCTGCGGACGGCCCCCGCCGAGATACACCGGCAGGGCCAGCAGCATGCCGGTGTTCTGGCGGTCGCCGTCCTGGATCAGCTGGATCTTGCCCGACAGCCAGGCCTGGCCCGAATCCAGCGCCGCGGCCAGGGCGGTGTGGCGCACCTGCTCGGCGTACATGTCGTAACCGATCGCGGCGACGTTGGCCGGGGTTTTCGGCTCCAGGTACAGGATCGGCCCGTAGACCTCGCGCCGGCCCTGCGGCCGTATCGACAACAGCCCATAGCCGGCGTCGCGCCACTCGTTCTGCAACTGCACCAGCAACCGCTGCGGCACGTAGCCGCTGAAACCCAGGCCCAAGGTCGCCGGAAACCGGCGCTGCATGTTCATGCCTTCGACATAGGCCTTCCATTGCGCCGCGGTCGGCCGTTGCACCGAGGCGAACAAGGACACGCCGCCGCGCGCGACCAGTTCGTAGTTGACCAGGCGTTGCTGGATCAGCTCGGTGACCTGCACGGTCTGGCCGATGAACTCGGCCTGCGCCGAGCGCAGCTCGCGGTCGCGCGCGACCCGCCACGCGGTGAACACCAGGATCAGCGCGCCGATCAGCACCGCGAGCGCGAGCAGATAGCCGCGGCGCGGCATCAGGCCGGAAAGTTCGGAATCTACCCCGTCGTTCGGGGGGCTGGCGTGGGCGGCCGGGTCGGTCGTCGTCATCGCCGCAAGCATACCCGCCAGTTTGTAGTGACGGCATCACGACGCCGGCACCGCTCAACATTCGGGCGGCTTGCCCTCCTCGTGCCAGACCCCTTCCAGCAGCAGGCAGTTGATGCACTCCAGGTGCTCGGCCGCGACCTGGCGGCACAGCTGCGGCCAGTGCCGCTGCTGGCGTATCGACACACCGGCCTCGTGCTGGCGGACCAGATAGCCCTCGATCTCGTCGGCGAGTTGCAGCAGCGCGCGGCCGTTGCGGTCGGCGCGACGGGCCAGGCGCTCGTAAGGGGGCAACCGCCGCCGTCGCGACCACCAACTGGCCAGCCCCGCTGCCGCGAGCGCCAGGCACACTCCTAAGCCCAGCACCGCCGGCTGCAGCCAGGCCGCGGCCAAGCCCTGCACCACCGGCTGCACCGAAGCCGCAGCCAATTCCTGCACCGCCGGCCGCGGCAAGGCCGCAGTCAGCTCCTGCACAGCCGGCTGCGGCAAGGCCGCAGCCAGGCCCTGCACCGGCCCGGCCATCAGCCCTCTCCCTTCGGCAAGGCCATCAGCTCGACCGCCTCGATCCGGAACCCGCAGGCCTGCGCCATCAACAGCGCCCGCGCCCGGGTCGAGACATAACCGCGCACCCGCATGCGCCGTAGCATCGCCGCCGACACCCCGGCCGCCGCCGCGGCCTCGCGGGCGGTGTCGAAGCAGGCGATATAGCGCTCGATGGGATTGGGCGATTCGCCCCGGGCCCGCCTGCGCGCGACCCGCGTCCGCGGCGCCGGACGCGGCGGTGCGGCTTCTTTCTTGCTCTTGCCGGCACTCCGCCGGGCCTTCTTTTTCGCTCTGCCTTCCATAGCCTGACCTCTGACTGGCATCCATGCCCAGCCAACTTACCACCGCAAATTGGTCTTTTCAACGACCAAAAAGAGTGATCAATTTCGGGAAGCGTACGCAACAATGAGTTGCGCTATCCTCGCCCGGCCGACAGCCAGGGTGGGCGGCGCCACGTTTCAGCCCTGCAGGATGCTCCGGCGAGACCTCATGACCAACGCGCCTCACCAAGAATTCGCCAATCGGCTGCACCAGGCCCTCGATTTTTCCGGATTCGCGAAAGGCCGGGCCCGCACAGGCGCGCTATCCGCTTACTACGACGTCAGCCGCGAGACCGCCCGCAAGTGGCTGGTCGGCCTGGCCCTGCCCGAACTCGAGCGCATGCTGCAGATCGCCGTGCAGCAACATGTGAGCTTCGAATGGCTGGCGACCGGCCGCGGCACCATCGAAGGCAAATCGCTGTCGGTGCGCGAAAACGCCGCCAAATACAGCGACCCCGACGAACTGCGGCTGATGGGCCTGATGCGCAAACTCTCGCGCAAGAAGCGCCGCGCCCTGATCGAACTGCTCGACGGCAACTGAGCCGGCGCGGCTGCGCCACCGCGGTTCGCCATCCACCAAGGGCCCGGACGGACCGCCGCTCGGCGCAGTGCTGGCGCGTACACTCGCTGGCGCGCGAGCCGCCCGCGCGCCCGGATCGCTATCTGAATCGCCGGTGCGTCGTTGCACGGCAACCCTTGAGAACGCGCCGCCAGCCCCTATACTGAACACGTCAGCGATGTTGCTGTCCCCGGGGGTGCACTGGCTTCGACGGGGGTCGCGAAATCACTTGGCGCATGCCGAGGGGGTAGCTTTCCTCGTAAATCCAGCTGCAAACTTTTAGTTGCCAACGACGACAACTACGCTCTCGCCGCTTAAGGCGTAAGCCCCGAAATTGCTTGTGTCCGTGCTCGCAATGTAGGGTCATTATCACGGAATCGCCGGGAGTGGTTGCCTGTCAGCACCCGGTCAACTCAAAACAGGCTGGCTCCTGGATGCGCTTTGCGCGCCGTGCTGTTCGGGGGCGAGATCTAACGGAGCGCTAAGCATGTAGTGCCGGGGATGGAGTGCCTTCGGACGGCGGTTCGATTCCGCCCACCTCCACCAATACCGATCCGCGGATCGCAAATGAAGCTGGAAACCTCAGGGTTTCCGGCTTTTTTTGTGCCCATGGCAAACGAACACGCCGCCCTTGCCGCCTCGCATCGCGCCGCCACTCCACACACTCCACACTCCTCACTTCGCACTTCTAGTTACTAGTTTCCGGCCCCACACCCCGCCACCCGCCCCTCAGCGTAGGCAATAGCCCTCCGTGCCTGGTCGTAGGCGGTGTCGGCCGCACGCGGCAGCATGTGCTCGCGGCGGATCGGGTCGGCACCGTGACCGTAGGCGTATTCGGCGCGCTGTAGTTCGGCCAGGTGCTTGCGCACCGGCGCCAACCAACCCTCGACGGCTTGCCGCTCGCAGCGCGAGGGCAGCTTGAGCAACAATTCGATGGCTTCGCGAATGCGGCGGCTGGCTTCGCCTTCGAGGCCGGGCACTGCTTCATGAGCGACGGCCGCCGCCTTGTAGGCATCGCCGGTCGCCTCGCTGCCGAGGTCGGACGGCCGCCCATGCAGTTCCGGCCGGAACCTCACCGACGGCGGCGGACGCGCTTTCGCCGACTGGATGTCTTTGCCGAAGATCGCCTCGGCGACGCGATTGACCGACACTTGCCCATCTGCGCGTGCGCCCGCCTTCTTGGCCGCATCGCCGAACCAGTCGTGCAGGGCCGGCGGCTGGTCCCCCAACGGATTGCGCCGTTCGACCAGCTTCTTGGCGTAATACTGACTGCGTTCGCTCGGGTCTCCGGGCGCGCGCGGTTTCGGTGCCAGCGGTGAGTCGCCCGACGCGTTGCGGGGGCGCAAGCTGAAACGGTCGGGCAGCAGCCAGCGGTTCGGCGGCGCGGACTCGACGACCGGGTCCGGTTGAGCCGGTGGCGGTTCGGCGATCGCCGGGTCCTGCGTGGAGCGCGCGGCATTTTCGGGTGGACGCATCGATTCGTGTCGCGGATCCGGCTTATTGCCGCCTGGCGATGCTGTGCCGGGGCGTTGGGCGATCGGCTGCGAAACGTCAGGCGCCTGATCGATACGCACGATGCGATCGATCAGGATCACCTCCATCGCCGTGGCCGTCTTCGGCAATGGAACCGGACGGAACAACAGCGCACCGATCGATAAGGTCGCCGCCACCGCGATCGACGATGCGGCGATATGCAGCCTGCGTTCCCGGGGATAATCCGTCCTGCTCATCCAACCTCGATCCGATGCCATCGCGACGATGTCGCAAGGGAACAACGCGCAGCCGAAACGATTGCCCGAGCTGCGCGGCAGCCGGCAAGCGAATTCATGGGAGTAAAAACACCTCAGCGAAGAGTCGTGGCGTCTCGTCGCTTTCGATCTCGACACGTCCGTCGTGCCGCGCAGCCACCGCATCCGTTATTAGGGCGCGGGGGCTGGCGACGCGATCGGCCCGGATACTTAGCAGCGTTCATGAGCGCTGCATCGCGAAGCCCGACCGCGAGCCGAACGATACAGAGAACACCGCCCCGGAGAGAATAAAAAAAGCGTTCGCCCGGATGCCGGAAAGAAACCCGTGCATCAAGCGTTCACTATTCTCCGGACGATCGGCATCGGCGAGGCACGACGGCCTCGCAGCAGCGCCCGCCGACCGCGAACGCCTTCATGCGTGATTAGTGGCACAGGTTACTCGTGCCCAACTCGCCAATACGACGACCGGCACCCCTGCCCCGATGCCATCAGTGGCGGGCGCAATCATCACGCGAATACAGACCGCATGAGCGCGATCACCGGCGCCTCCCGCCCGCGCCGCCTATATCGCTAGTGCGAAGGGCCTCGAGCAAGACCATGTACAGGCGACAGCCAATCGACATCGGCGCCGCGCATACCGGTCCGAGCGATCATCGCCTCGCGCTCGGCCGCGCTGCAATCGTTCTCGATGACGCCCGGCTCGAACATCGCGTGCACCTGCATCTCGATGACTGCATCGCCTAGTTGCCGGGCGCGCAAGTGCAGTTTGCTCGCCAGCGCGACAGCATCGGCCCGGTCGCCGCGCTGGCGGGCATCGGCGATGGCCAGCACATCCAGATGGCGGCTTACGAACCAGGCATCAGGCACCAACTTGCGCGCCTCAGTCGCATGCCTGCGGCTGTCAGCCCAATCGCCCCGTGCCGCAGCGTTTTCCGCCTGCGCGACCATCGCCTGGACGACGAACAGGGCAAGGCCACTCGTCTGTATTTGCGGCACCAACTGCGAAAGAACGCGCTCGGACTTTTCGGTCTCGCCGAGCCAGGTCGCCAACCGGGCCGATTCGAGGCGCTGATTCCAACTGTCGGGCGGCGCCACGGGCAGGATTTTCTCTGCACGCTCCAGCAAGGCCAGCGCTTGCGGGCGATCGCCGGCCATCAATTCGACCTGGCTCATCCCGAGCAGCCACAGGCTGCGCTGGATCTGACGAGTACCGTTGGAGCAACGATCGAGGCTAGTTCGCGCCTCGCGCAGCCGTCCCAACGGCACCAGGAACTCCGCGCGTCCGCAGGCCAACTGCGCATGCGCCTCCGACTCGGCCTGGCCTGCCGGCGTGGCCGGCAGTAAGCGCTCAGTCGCTTCGAGGATCTTCAGTCCCTCACCGTAATGCCCTTGAACGGCCGCCAGCATCGCGGCCAACTGATGGGTGGTCACGGCCTCGCCGCCTTGCATTTTCATCCGCAGCAAGGCTGGGATGCGAACGGCCGCGCTGTCGAACCGGCCCGCCATCATGTCGACGTGGGCCAGCTTCATGTCGAGATACGCGGCGGCGCGCAAGTCGCCGGATGCCTTGGCGACCGCCAAGGCCTGCGACAGGCGCGAGTGCACGGCCGTCACGTCTCCGGCCGCGAAATACTGGTCCGCGCTGGCGGAAAGTACGTTGATTTCCAGCCGGCGGTAGCCACCTGCGTTGGCGCGCGCCAGCAGTACGTTCAGGGCCGGATCGACATCGCCTGTCAAGGGACCGGCCATGCGCGCCATCACACGCGCATACAAGGCCCCGGTCGAATTACCGCCGCGCTCGTAAAGCACCGCCGATTGTTCGTACGCGGCGGACGGCGGGCGCTCGCGGTGTTGCAGCCGCTCGGCCGCGGCCAACGACAGCAAGGCATCGGCGCGCTCGATGAGCCAGCCGGGGCCGGCGTCGCGAGCCAGACGTTCGGCCGCGACGGCCTCCCCACGCATCTTCACCGGATCGCCCAGCGCCTGATAGGCGCCCGCCCGCACCTGGTGCTTGGCCAGTTTCGTGCCCAGCGCGTCGTGCTGGCCGGGTCGATCGGCCAGTCGCGCCAAAGCATCTTTCGCTCGTCCGCTCGCGATCAGCAAGCGGGCGTACTCTACTTGATAGGCAATCTTGTCCGGGTATTTATCGGCAAGCACGGCGACGGCCTGGAGCGCGTCCTGCTCGCGGCGCGGGTCGGCCGCCAGGCGCTGCGCTTCCAGCAACAGCCGCGCATCGGCAGGCAACGGCCGCAGCAGTTCGACCGCGACCTCCATCTGCGCGGTCGCCGCGGCGCCCTGTGAGAGTCGCGTTTGAGCCTGCGCCAATTGCAGCCGCATCAGCCCGAAGCGCGGCGCCGCCTTGACCACTTCGTTGCCGATCGCGGCCGCCGCCATCCAGTCGCGACGCTCGATGGCCAGCGCGGCTTGTTCGTATCGACTGGCAGCTTGAGCACTCAACTGCAACGCGGGCCACGGCGCATCGCGCCCAGGCAGCAGGCGGGCAAGAATCCGGTTCGACGCCAAATCGATCAGGGCCGGCATGTCCGACGGCTCGCCCTCGACCTCGATGCGTTCCTCTTTGCCGTTCTCCTGAAAGCGCGCGTACACGCTCAGCCGCTTCGGATCGTCGGGAGAACGCACCGACGACAGCAAAACGACCTTAGACGAGGCCGGGTCGTTACCGGCGGCCAGGTCGCTCTCGCTGAGCAGATTGACCTCGGGCAGGCTGCCCAGCTTCCAGCTCAGCCACTCCTCCAGCAACTTGGCCGGCCATCGCGAAGCCGGGTTCTGGTCCTCGATCACGACCAAGGCCACGGCCAACTCGCGCTTGCCGGTTATGGATCGATCTCCGCGCTGGACGAACAGCACCGCCGCGGCGACGAGCGCGATCAGGCCCAGCGAGATCACGGCCCACGTGCCCGGGCTGCCTCGCAAACTTCGCGGCGGCGCGGCTGCCGCCTTGGTCTCGACGATCGGCGACGCAAGCGCGGACGAGGCGGCTGGCTCCGACACCACTCCATGCGATCGCGGGCTCGCTGCCGGCTCTGGCGGTGCTGCTGCATCGGCGGCCGGATGCATCGAATCGGCCACGCGCTCGGGCTGCGGCGGTTCGAAGAAGGCCTGCGGACCGTGAGCGGCCGTTGCGGCACTCGGCTGCGGGGTCGGAGGCAGTTCTTTGAACCAGTGCACCGGCCCGGGCGCCTCGAATACGTACCCGCTCTTGGCCACCGTGCGGACCCAATTCTTGCGCTCCTCGCCCAGGGCCTTGCGCAGCAGCCAGACGTTCTGCGACAGATTGGTGTCTTCGACGATCGTCCTCGCCCACAAGCGGTCGAACAACTCGGTGCGCGTATGCAGCCGGTTGGGTTCGCTGAGGAACAGCAGGCACAGGTCGAACACCCGCTGCGGCAGCTCGATGCTCTGGCCGGAATGGATCAGCCGGCGAAAACGCAGATCGACGGTCAGATCGGCCAGTTGCAGGTACCAGGCATCTGCGGGCCACGGCGTCGTCATCGAGTTCTCTACCTTGGTGTCGCCGTGATGCGGCGCAAGATCGTCAGGAACGTTGAACGCAGGTACCGGCGCAGATCGCCCATTCGCCCCCTTGGCCATCCGAGCGGCCGCTGGCGGTGAAGATGCTGAACAATCATGCGGCCGATATACGTGCTCGGCAAGTCCCGCCGTGCACGCGCCTGGCGCGCGCCGAGCGCCTTCCCGGCGGTCGCTGGCGGGGCTCAGCCGAGGCCGCTCGACCGCAAATCCGGCCTGCTCAGGAAACCAGTACGACGAGTTCGCGCGGGTCTCGCCGGTTCACGCACTCGGTCACCGGATTCGTGTCGTACAGGCGTTCCCGGCAAATCCAGGTCGTCCCGGTCACGCTGATCCGGACGCTCGCAACTACCTTCTTGCGCACTGCCCGCAGATATCGCTCGCCGACCAGACTCGCTCGCGGGCAGGCGAACTGCCTGGGCTGGACGGACGCGGCCTTCACGGCCAAGCCGTTGGACGTCGAACCGCAGTCGACGAACTGGATGCCGTCGGCGGCCAAGGCGTGGGCGTTGCCGATGGAGTACAGAGCAATGGAGTACAGAGCAAAGGCGATCAGGGCCAAGTAGAGAGAGTTGGAGACGGCTGATTTCTTCATGGGTGGTTTCTATCGATCAAATTGTCGCTTCGCACACCGCCCAATCGGAGGCGAAAGTACCCGTGGCTACGGGAATTCGGGCAGGCCACGAAAAGAGCGTCGAACCGTCCATGAACTGCGAGGGAGGGATCGGCCCGACGCAAGACTGCAAAGCGGCCCCCGAGCCGGGGGGAGGCGGGCCGGGGCATCGCTAAACGCCGCACGGGGTTGCGGCATACCGGGAACATCGAAGGCGTCGAACCTGGCTCAGCAGGCTTTCAAGATTCCCCAGGGCCTGGCAACGCCGCCGAGCTCGCGCTCCGCGTCGGACGTCGCCGCCGGCGATTTGGTCCGCTTGCGGCGCCAGCGGTTGCTCGCGCGGTAGCGTTCGACGCGCTCGCGCAGGCTGCCGGCCAGGCGGCTCTCCATGCCGATCGCCCGTTCCACCGCGATCCAGTGCTCGCCTTCGCACCAGCGCAGGAAACGCACGTAGATCGCCCGCCACGAGCCGTACCCCTGAGGAACGCTGGTCCACGGCGCATTATTTTCGACCGCCCACAACACCGCCTCGATAAAGGCACGGTAGTCGCCGGTGTTGTTGAGAATGCGCGCCTGGTATTGGCGGGGAAGATAGGACGCGACGATGCGCCATTGTTCGTCGGTGAGCTGGAACTGCCGCGATTCGACCAAGGATAAGGTCATACCGAAAACTCCGATGGAAGGTATTGCTGATGCACTGCGAGGAGGAGGCAAACGCCCTGCGCCGCAAGTTCGCGGCGCAGGTGGAGCGAAACGCCGTGCCGGCCGAGCCAGCGGGCGGCAACCGGCCCGCCTTGCATTCGAAGCAAGACGGGCCGAAACGCGACCTGCTCAGTCGCCGAGCACGCCGCTGACACCCAAGTAGGCGCCGATGCCATCTCGGTTGCTCGACGCGCCGCCTTCCAGGCTCCAACGCCCATCGTCAGACGTATGCCGCAGGCTGACGCCGAACGCGACCTCGCTCTTGTACCCGCCGAAACCGGCGTAGTAGGTCGTGCGACCGGCCACGTAGGGCGCCGGCTTCATCGAGATCGCCGTGGCGATGCCCGAGTGCATATCGCGTTCCAGGCGGCGGACGTCGCCGCCGAGCTTCCATACGTCGTCCCGGACGGTAGCGATCTGGCCGTCGGTGTAGCTGTTGGCGGTGACCACCGCCTGGTCCAACTGACTGACGTTGACCGCATCGGTCGGCGCCTTGCCGGCCGCGACGTTGTGCACAGTGGTCTGGCCGGTGCCGTTCGGGTTGAGGGTCAGGCTGTTGGTGTTGTTGCTGCCGTCGGCGTTCTTGTCGTACTGCAGCCCGCCGTTGGTGAAGCCCTTCAACTGCGCGACATTGACCGCATCGGTATCGGCGCTGCCGGCCGCGACGTTGGTCACCCGGCGTTCGCCACCGGCCGAGCCGACCGACACGGTGCCTTCCTGGTTGGCCACCGAACCGGCGCCCAGGGCCACGGCGTTGTTCGCCGAGGCGATCGCACCGTTGCCGAGGGCGGTGCTGCCGGTGCCCGAGGCCACCGCACCCGCGCCGCCGGCCGCGGCATTGGCGCCGCTGGCGGTCGGTGCCGTGGTGTTGTCCTGGCTCACCTGAAACAGGCCCGCCGAGCCGTTCTTGACGTTGTTGACGTCGCCTTCGACCGCGCTGATGCGGTTGTCGTACTGGGCCACGTTGCCGGCGATCTGGTCGACGCGCGTGTCGGTGTAGGCATTGGCCTGGGTGACCGCATCGCTGACGCCGGCCTGCAACTGGGCGACGTTGACCGCATCGTCCGCCGCCGAGCCCGCGGCCACGCCGCCGATGGTGCGGCCGCCGACCTGGACCTGGCCGGTCGAGTTGCTGCTGCCGACATAGGCCGCGTTGTAGCCGCTCTGCGCACCGGCGGTCGTCGACGAACCGGCGCCGAGCGCGACCGAGTTGGCATGGCCGGCGACCGAATCGCGCCCCACCGCCACGGCGTTCCCGGCCGAGGCGGTGGCGTTGTAGCCCATCGCGCTCGCACCCGCCGCCTGCGCATGCGCATCCGCCTCGGCCAGGCCGGTGTCGTTGGTGCGCGCATAACGCGTACCGCGGCCGTTCTGACTGATGTAGGTCGCATCGTTCGGGCCGGCGACGTTGTAGAGCTGGGCGCCGTTGACCGCATCGGTCGACGTGGCCGACACCTCGCCCTGGGCCAGGTTGGTGATCTTGCTGCCGCCGGTCGCACCGCCGTCGGTGCTGGTCGGGCCGGCCAAGGTCGCCTTGCTGAAGTCGACCTCGCCCGGGTCGATCTCGCCGTCCGCATCCAGGTCGTTCCAGTCGTACTTCACCGAGCGCTGTTCGGCCTGGGTGGCGCTGTTCGCCACCGCCTTGAGCTGGCTGACGTTGACCGCATCGGTGTCCTGTGCGCCGGCGGCGACGCCGGTGACACGGCGGTTGCCGACATTGACCTCGCCGGTAGCGGCGCCGCCGACCAGGTAGGCCGCATTGCCGAGCGTGCTGCCATCGGCGACCGAACCGGCACCGAGCGCGACGCTGCCGGCATGGCTGGCCTGGCTGTTGCGGCCGATCGCGACCGCATCGGCGGCCGAGCTGGTGGCGTTGTAGCCCACCGCGGTCGAGCCCACGCCTTGGGCATGCGCATCGTCCTCGGCCAGGCCGGTGTCGTTGGTGCGCGCATAACGCATGCCGCGGCCGTTCTGCTGCAGATAGGCCGGGTCGGTCGGGCCCATCTGGTTCTTGATGTTGGTGATGTCGCCTTCGTTGGTGGTGACGCGGTTGTCGAGGTTGTCGATGTCCCCCTCGGCCGTGGTCACCCGGGTATCGAGCGCGGCGACGTCCTGGTTGGTCTGGAACAGTTGCGAGCCGTTGACCGCATCGGCACTGGTCGCGCTGAGCTCGGCCGGAGCGACGTTAACGATCTTGTTCGGGCCGGTGCCGCCGTGATTGGCGTTATACGCACCGGCACCGCCGTTCGCGGTCGGGTCCCACAGCAACGAGTCCTGGCCCAGCGCGGTGATCTTGCTGTCCACCGCCTTGAGCTGGCTGATGTTGGCCGCGTCGGTATCGCCCGCACCCGCTGCAACGTTGGTCAGGCGGCGTTCGCTGCCTGCGCTGCCGATCGACACTTCACCGATCGGCGCCGTGCCGGCCACCGCATAGGTCGAGGCCGGCGGCACGTAGGCGGCGGTGCCGAGGGTAGCGCCGTTAGCCACCGCGTTGGCACCGAGCGCGACGCTGCCGGCGTGACTGGCCTGGCTGTTGCGGCCGATCGCGACCGCATCGGCGGCCGAGCTGGTGGCGTTGTAGCCGACCGCGGTCGAACCGGCGACCTGGGCGTGCGCGTCGTCCTCAGCCAGGCCGGTGTCGTTGGTGCGCGCATAACGCACGCCGCGGCCGTTTTGCTGCAGGTAGACTGGATCGGTGGGGCCGACGGCGTTCTTGAGGTTGGTGATGTCGCCTTCGTTGGTGGTGACGCGGTTGTCGAGGTTGTCGATGTCGCCTTCGTTGGTGGTCACGCGGCTGTCGAGCGCGGCCACGTCCTGGTTGGTCTGGAACAATTGCGAACCGTTGACCGCATCGGCGCTGGTCGCGCTGAGCTCGGCCGGAGCGACGTTGACGATCTTGTTCGGGCCGGTGCCGAGATGGTTGGCGTTATACGCGCCGGTGCCACCGTTGGCAGTCGGGTCCCACAGCAGCGAGTCCTGGCCCAACGAAGTGATCTTGCTGTCCACCGCCTTGAGCTGGCTGATGTTGGCCGCGTCGGTATCGACCGCGCCCGCTGCGACGTTGGTCAGACGGCGTTCGTTGCCCGCACTGCCGATCGACACCTCGCTAAGCACGAAGGTACCGGCGACGGGATAGGTTGAATCGTCCGGCACATAAGCCGCCTCGCCGAGCGTGGCGCCGTCGGCGATCGAATTCGAGCCTAGCGCTACGCTGTCCGCACTACTGGCCTGGCTGCTCAGACCGATCGCCGTTGCGCCCACGGCGCTCGCATTTGCGCCATTGCCCAAGGCCGAGGCCCCGTTTTCCGTGGCACGGCTAGAAGAACCCAGTGCGGTGGCACTGGAACCACTGGCAACCGTACCCAAGCCGATCGCTATCGCCGACTCTCCGCTCGCATCGGCGGTATCCCCCACCGCCAGCGAGAATCTGCCGCTGGCCGTAGCTTCATCGCCTATCGCAATCGCGTATTCGGCCGTTGCCTCCGAGCCCGAGCCGAGCGCCAAGCCACTGAGCGCGCTGGCCACTGCGTTTTCGCCGATCGCGAGGGTTTCCTCGGCCGATGCTTGGGCGTTGTAGCCGACCGCGGTGGAGTTGGCACCGGTCGCGAAGGCATCGGATTCGGGCAGACCGGTGTCGTTGGTGCGCACATAACGCACACCGTGGCCATTGGCATCCTGGTAGGCCTGATCGGTCGGGCCGACCACATTGTTGAGCGCGGCAATATCGCCCTCGTTCGTGGTCACGCGATTGCCGAGCGCCGCGGCGTCCTGGTTGGTCTGGAACAACTGCGAACCGTTGACCGCCTCGGTGCTGGCCGCACTAAGGTCGGCCGCGGTCACGCCGTTGATCTTGCCGGTGCCGCCATCGTTGACGATGACATTGCCGAACTTCGGCGAGTCCGCCAACTGCACGTTGATCGCGCCGGTGGTCGGGTCGGTCACCGTCCGGACGTTGCCGCCGCTGTAGGTGCCGGCGGCGGTCGCATCGCCGCGAATCGACAAGGTCTGACCGAGGTCGCGGTGCACATCGCCGGCGGTATTGTCGTTACCCGTGAAGTTCAGGCCCAGCGTCGTGGAGCCGCCGGCCACGGCATCGAGCTGGCTCTTGTTGACGCCGTCGGTCGCGGCGACGCCGGGAGCGACGTTGCTGATGACCCGGCTGCCGGCATCTATGCCGGCCGAGGTCACGCTCGGGCCGCCGGCGATGGTCAGGCCGCTGCTGTTGAGCGTGGTGGCGCCGGCGGTCACGCTGTTGACGGTGATGTCGTCGACCAGGTCGAAGCTGACGTTGTCGTCGGCGCCGGTCTTGCTGACCACGATGTTGCCGTCGGTGTTGTTGAGGTCGACGGTCTCGCCCGGGGCGACGTTGGTGCTGTTGGCGCCCTGCGCGGAGACGTTGAAGCCCGCGTTCGCGGTCGCGCCGACCGCATCGAGCTGGCTCTTGTTGACCGCGTCGGTCGCTGCCGTGCCGGCGGTGACGCCGCTGATACGGCCGCTGCCGCCGTCGTTGATCACGACATTGCCGAACTTGGGCGAATCGGCCAATTGCACGTTGATCGCGCCGGTGGCCGGGTCGGTCACCGTCCGGACGTTGCCGCCGCTGTAGGTGCCGGCGGTGGTCGCATCGCCGCGAATCGACAAGGTCTGACCGAGGTCGCGGTGCACATCGCCGGCGGTAGCGTCGTTACCGGTGAAGTTCAGGCCCTGAGTCGTCGCACCGCTCACCGCGGTGTTCAACTGGGTGACGTTGACACCGTCGGTCCCTGCAACACCTGCGGCGACGTTGCTGATGACCTGGTTGCCGGCGTTGATACCGGCCGTGGTCACGCTGGGGCCGCCGGTGATGACCAGGCCGGTGTTGTCGAGCCTGCTGTTGCCGGCGGTGACGCTGTTGACGGTGATGTCGTCGGCCAGGTCGAAGCTAACGTTGTCGTCGGTGCCAGTCTTGCTGACGACGATGTTGCCATCGGTGTTGTTGAGGTCGACGGTCTGGCCCGGAGCGACATTGGTGCTGTTGGCGCCCTGCGCGCTCACATTGAAGCCCGCGTTCGCGGTCGCGCCGACCGCATCGAGCTGGCTCTTATTGACGCCGTCGGTCGCGGCAACACCCGGGGCGACGTTGCTGATGACCTGGCCGCCGGCATCGATGCCGGACGCGGTCACGCTCGGGCCGCCGGTGATGACCAAGCCGGTGTTGTCCAGTCGGCTGTTGCCGGCGGTAACGCTGTTGACGGTGATGTCGTCGGCCAGGTCGAAGGCGACGTTGTCGTCGGCGCCGGTCTTGCTGACGACAATGTTGCCGTCGCTGTTGTTGAAGTCGACGGTCTCGCCCGGGGCCACGTTGGTGGCGTTGGCGCCCTGCGCGCTCACATTGAAGCCCGCGTTCGCGGTCGCGCCGACCGCATCGAGCTGGCTCTTGTTGACGCCGTCGGTCGCGGCAACACCCGGGGCGACGTTGCTGATGACCTGGCCGCCGGCATTGATACCGGCCGCGGTCACGCTCGGGCCGCCGGCGATGGTCAGGCCGCTGCTGTTGAGCGTGGTGGTACCGGCGGTGACGCTGTTGACGGTGATGTCGTCGGCCAGGTCGAAGGCGACGTTATCGTCGGCGCCGGTCTTGCTGACCACGATGTTGCCGTCGCTGTTGTTGAGGTCGACGGTCTCGCCCGGGGCCACGTTGGTGGCGTTGGCGCCCTGCGCGCTCACATTGAAGCCCGCGTTCGCGGTCGCGCCGACCGCATCGAGCTGGCT
The DNA here is from genome assembly GCF_051217035.1 of Lysobacter sp. 1R34A. Lineage (NCBI taxonomy): Bacteria > Pseudomonadati > Pseudomonadota > Gammaproteobacteria > Lysobacterales > Lysobacteraceae > Lysobacter > Lysobacter sp. 1R34A. Next base: position 14,870 of record NZ_JBPKJP010000014.1, on the reverse strand, counting down.
CTTGTTGACGCCGTCGGTCGCGGCGACGCCCGGGGCGACATTCGTGATGACCTGGTTACCGGCATTGATGCCGGCCGCGGTCACGCTCGGGCCGCCGGCGATGGTCAGGCCGGTGTTGTTGAGCGTGGTGGCACCCGCGGTAACGCTGTTGACGGTGATGTCGTCGGCCAAGTCGAAGGCGACGTTATCGTCGGCGCCGGTCTTGCTGACCACGATGTTGCCGTCGGTGTTGTTGAGGTCGACGGTCTCGCCCGGGGCGACGTTGGTGCTGTTGGCGCCCTGCGCGGAGACGTTGAAGCCCGCGTTCGCGGTCGCGCCGACCGCATCGAGCTGGCTCTTATTGACGCCGTCGGTCGCGGCAACACCCGGGGCGACGTTGTTGATGACCTGGCCGCCGGCATCGATGCCGGCCGAGGTCACGCTCGGGCCGCCGGCGATGGTCAGGCCAGTGCTGTTGAGCGTGGTGGTACCGGCGGTAACGCTGGTGACGGTGATGTCGTCGGCCAGGTCGAAGGCGACGTTATCGTCGGCGCCGGTCTTGCTGACCACGATGTTGCCGTCGGTGTTGTTGAGGTCGACGGTCTCGCCCGGGGCGACGTTGGTGCTGTTGGCGCCCTGCGCGGAGACGTTGAAGCCCGCGTTCGCGGTCGCGCCGACCGCATCGAGCTGGCTCTTATTGACGCCGTCGGTCGCGGCAACACCCGGGGCGACGTTGCTGATGACCTGGCCGCCGGCATTGATGCCGGCCGCGGTCACGCTCAGGCCGCCGGCGATGGTCAGGCCGGTGTTGTTGAGCGTGGTGGCACCCGCGGTAACGCTGTTGACGGTGATGTCGTCGGCCAGGTCGAAGGCGACGTTGTTGTCGCCCGCGACCTTGCTGACGGCGATGTTGCCGTCGGTGTTGCGCAGGTCGACCGCCTCGCTCGGATCGACGTTGGAGCCGTTGGCGCCCTGCGCAGTCAGGCCGAAGCCGGCGCCGGCGGCCTGCACCGCCTGGTTGGTGGCGAACAACTGGCTGCCGTTGACCGCATCGGTGCTGGTGCCGCTGAGGCGGCCGGCGGCGACGTTGGTGACGGTGCGTTCGCCACCGGCCGTGCCCACGCTGACCGTGCTGGTCGGGGCGGCGCCGGCGAAGTTGTAGGTAGTGCCGCGGATCACGGTGCTGGCGGTACCGACCGCGGCGGCGGTCGCCGAACCGCTGCCCAGCGCGACGCTGCGCGCGATGTTGGCCGAGGCGCCGTCGCCGATGGCCACCGCGCCAGCGGCGCCGGCGGAGCTGGCGTTGCCGAGCGCCACCGCGCCCTGTCCGGTCGCCGTGTTGAGGTTGCCCAAGGCTACGGCGCCCTGGCCGTTGGCGTTGTTGTCCGCACCCACCGCCACCGCACCGGTGCCGGTCGCGGTGTTCGGATCGCCGATGGCGACCGCGCCGTTGCCGTTGGCGGTCTGGGCGCGGCCGATGGCCACGGCGCCGCCGATGGCGCTGCTGCTGTTGGCGGTGGTACCGGTAGAACCGATGGCGACGTTGCGGCCTGTTGCGCCGGACACGACGCCGTCGCCCTGGGCGATGCCGAAGGCACCGTTGACGGTGGCGCCGCGGCCGAGGGCGATGCCGGAGGTGCCTGCAGCCGCGACCGAAGATTGACCGCCGATGGCCAATGCATTGCTGGCTCGGGCGCGGGCGCCTACAGCCGTTCCGTCGCCACCAATAGCTACAGCGCCGGTCGCGCTGGCCTCGGTGTCGTTGCCGAGGGCGACGCCCCCGATGGCCGCTGCGGTCGTCATCGCCTGGCCACCGATGGCGATACTCAGCACGGCCTTGGTTTGCGCGCCGCGGGTGCCGTCGGAACCGATCGCGATCGAGCCCGACGCCTCGGCACGGACCGCATTCGCTGCGGTGTGCGGAAGGTTGGCGGAACTGATTGCGCCACCGATCGCTACGCTATTGGATCCGGTCGCGAAGCTGCCGAAACCTGCTGCGGTCGCCCCGAATGCAGTGGCCGCGCTATCGATACCTAATGCCGTACCCCATTGACCGGCCTTAGCTTGAAACCCAAACGCGCTTCCGCCATGCCCGGTGACACTCGAGCCCCCGCCGAACAGTGTGACCGCGTTGAACCCGCCTCCGTTGGCGTTGCAGCCGGTAACTATCGAGTAATCGCCGCTGCCGTCGGTTATGCCGTTAGCAACGGTAAATCCCGGATCACGGCCTGGGGTGCTGGGCGTATAGGTGCTACCGACCGCAGCGCACCCTGATGGGGTCAGGGTGTCGGCGAATGCATTAGATCCAGCCAAAGACAGCAATACAAAGGAAGACACAAGAACGGCGCCGACGGTTTTCTTGCCGCCCTTGGCTTTCTTGCCGCCCTTGGCCAGTTCCGAAGCGACCACCCAGGTTCCCAGGCTCTTGCTCCACACCTTGCAGTAAATAAAGTTCATCGGTCATTCCCCTTCGCCGTCCCGGCGAATCGATTTCAAAAGTTGAATATCGATTTCGAACCGATATTCGCCCGCGGTTGACACGCCCGATTAAGAGCGAACCGTGTAGTGGAGGGTTTTGAATGCCGATGTGTTGCCGTTCGATCGCTCGAACCGGGCCGCCCGGGGCGTGGCCGATGGCGAGGCGCCATCGAATCCCGCCGGGCAGCCAGCCAATCGGCCGCGTCGCTATCCCTGTGGCGGCCAGACTAGGCAGGCCGCTCGAAGCGGGCATCTAAGGAGATATATTTTTTTTATGATTTCTTCGCCGCCTGCAGACGGCCTGCTCGACCACAAAGCTGAACGCAGCCGCGCCGCAAGCCCGGTCGCTCAAAGCTTTGCCGGACAAGCCTTGCCGCAGGCAGACACCGGGGAGCCCGGTAGGAAAGCGCTTGAAAATAGTGACTTCAGTCACACGGAAACGAGACCCAAAACCACTGGAGAGATCGCCGAGACAAAAAATTGATGTTTCCCAACAAGCGTTACGTCTCGAAATGAACGCTACTAGGCGACGGGCGTTGCGCCTAGCGTGACCGCCCGCCCTACCCCGTTACCGCCCCACCGGCATGCCGGCCTTCACGGCCAGCGTCGGCTCGCTTTGCAGTTGCTGACCGGAACCTTCCGCCGCCGCCCGGCCGTGCATGCGCGCCCATTACGAGACCGTCATGACCGAAGCCGAGTTCGAGATATTCATGGATTCCCTTCGGGTGCCGGGCTCGATCCATATATCGCCGAAACGGGTGATCGCGGCGCTGGGTATCCGGGCCAAGGACCTGAACGCCATATCCAACCCGCAAGACCGCATGGCCGCTAAAACCCAGCAAGGCTCGGCCCGGCTGCAGACGGCCCTGCGCAATCTGGTGCGGATACTGTCGGCGGCCCGGGCCAACCATGAAAATGCCGAGCAGATGCTGTATTGGTTCATGAATTATCCGCTGGTGCAGTTTTATTACCGCACCCCATTCGAAATGTTCGCCGACGCGCGCGTCGAGGAATTGCTGTCGCTGCTGTCGGTGAACGCCCAACGCCAGCCGATCGATGAAGTCCCGCACCGGCGTCCTCGCTGAGCGGAAGCCGCGGCATGGCGCGGCGACGTGTGCGATCGGTCCAGGTCCGACACCGAGCGCCCTGATTGCTCAGTCACGCCTTTAACGCGCCCCGCACCGGCGCAACACTCGAGGGCCCATCGTGTGAGGTTCGCGATAGACGGAAAGCCATCGGGGATCGTCACCGCGCCCAGGCCATCACGACTGTGATTCCATAGGCGGGACATTCAGCCACGCAACGCGTGGCCACCGATATTTAACGGCCGGGCATCGACGGCCTGGCGATGAAACCATTCGAGCGGTGCCGCGACGCAGCCCTGGCTACAGGACTGCGCCTGCGCCGCCGATGCGCCAGGGCATCGGCAACGCGATGATTCAAAAACACGATGCTCGAAGCGCGATGCTTCAGAACACTTCGCGGATATCGGTGACCTTGCCCTCTACGACCGTGATCAACACGCTCTTGCGGGGAAGGTAATACTCGAAGCGTTCGGCGACGGTCGCGCCGTATTTGTTTTGGATCGGCACGATGCGGTCCGGCTTGCCGGCGACTTGCTGGACCGTGCCGACGGTGTCGCCGACGTTGATCAGCTTGCTGCCGAAAGAGACCGACTGGGCCCAGGCCGGGGCGGCCAGGCAGGTGGCCAATACCAGGGCGATGACGAGGCTGCGCATGGAAACTCCCTTTCTCGTGGGGGAAAGCCGAACCGTGTCGGTCCGGCCGGGATTAAACCGACGACCCTAGCGCAATGCGGCGCCGGGCCGTCGTTGGATTTTGTAAAACTGCGACACGGTCCGCATGCAGGCCTCGCGCACCCCGGTAACCGGCATTGACGAGCGCCGGAGCCGATCGTATGCGCGAGTCGATGAATGCCTGCTCTCCAATCCCCGAGCCCCCGACCGACGGGTCCGACTCCCGACTCCCGACTCCCGACTCCCGAGTCCCGAGTCCCGAGTCCCCAGAGCGATCAAGTCTTGCGCCGCGCCAGCCGCCGCCGGTTCGCCGACACCGTGCGCGCGACCGGCGCGAGCCCGGCCGACAGGATGCGCTCGCCGCTCTGGGCGCCGCGCACCCACCAGTCGGCCGGCGACGGCATCGACCACGGCGTCCAGGCGCCGCTCATGGCATTGAACCAAGCCTCGCAGTAGGCCTCCCACACGGCGCCCGACATCGCCCATGAACCCTGCACGGCGGCGGTCCATTTCTCGTCGAGCATGCGCTGCCATTCGCGTTGGTCGAGGGCCGAAGGGTTCGGGCCGGCCATGGCGAAGCGCAGCAGGCGGTCGGCGATGACGAAGGGCGCGGCGTACGCGACCTGGGACAGTTGCGTGGTCGAATGCGATCGGCGCGTCATGGCTCTTCCTGGCGTTGCGAGAACCCCAGTCTGCCAGGGCCATGCGTTGCCTGAGTGACGGCGCTTCGCATTCCCGAAGCCGGGGTGCAGGCTGAACGATTCAGCGTCACCGCGTCTGGTTTCCGCTCCTGAAAACTAAAAAGCTCCTGAAAACTAAAAAAAAGCCCGCCGTTGCCGGCGAGCCCAAGGAAACGAGAGAGATGAGGAGGACGGCGGACGACGGATTACGCGGCGGGCCACTGCGGCTCGTCGGAGCCGTCGATGCGATTGAACAGGTGGTCCACGCGCTGGAAGAAATCGGAAATGCTCTCGAACACTTCATGACGCAGCACCAGCCCGGTGTCTTCGCGAGTGAAGTACTTGAACACCCATCCGTTGTCGGCGCGCTCGAATTCGCCGGTCTTTTCCGCGGGGGTCGGGGTCATGTCGGTCTCCTGGCAGTGCCGGCATCCATCCCTGCCGGCGGGGCGTAGGCGTCGGGCCCGATGCAGTATCGCAAGCCGCCCTCGCACCGCCTGAGATGGCCGAAAACGCGAAAACCCCGGCTTGGGCCGGGGCTTCGGAGTCGTTGCGTCGTGATGCGCGAGGATCGGATGCGCTGAACAGCGCTACCGGAGCTGCGGCCGGATACGGGCCGGATCAGCGCACCATGCGACCGCGGAACGCCGGTACCAGGGCGCCTTCGGCCAGCTTGCCGTTCGGCTTCCAGACCACGGTCTGGCTGGGGAAGGATTGGTCCTTGGCATAGGCCGCGGCTTTGCCCGCGAGCAACTTCGCCGAGCCGCGCGCGGCGGGATTCCAGGCGAACACGCCCTCGCGGCCGTACCAGACCACCGGCGTCTGCGAATCCAGTCGACGGTCCGGGCACAGGGTGTAGTTGCGTTGCTCGATCACTCGCAGGGCGGCCACGGGGATGCCCTTGATGCCGGGCCCGGTGCGCTCGGGCGAGTGGTCGGGGCATACGCGCGACGCACGCGCGATGGCGGCCTCGTAGACCTGGCGGTCGCCCGGAGCCGCCTGCGCCGCGGACGCCGCGGCCATGGCCAGCCCGAGGCCGGTTGCGAAGATCTGCGATTGGCGGTTCATGCGGACTCCTTACGTTTAACGATTGCGGTGCAGCGTTTCGCGGCCGGCAGAAAACGCCGGCCATGCAGAGCATAGCAACCGCAAATGGCCCTTCGATGCAGTACCAATGGCGGATGGACTCCATCGCGAAACAACGCGAAACAGCCGCGATGCAGGCCCTGCGGACGGCACGGCCGGGCGTGCGTCGGTCGCGGCGACGCTACCCGAAGAATCGGGCGCGGCATGTGAAACCGGGGTTTTCGGGCGCCGGCCGCGGGCTCGCCGAGCCGTCGCTCAGCCGATGAAGCGGCTTGCGATCAATCTACGGCGCAGCCGTCTCAAGGCCTGCGCCCTCGCTCGCGGCCTCATCGATATCCGGCACGCGTTTGTCGGCCAGGTAGATATCCGGGACATAGCGCTCCATCAGCGTGTGCGGATGACGCGGCGTAGCGAAGCCGAAACGGGCATACAGGCCGTGCGCATCGGCGGTCGCCAGGGTGAAGCGGCGCAGCCCCTGCAACTGCGGATGCGCCAGTACCGCCTCGACCAGTTGCTTGCTGTAGCCCAGGCCGCGGCATTCGGGCAACACGAACACGTCGACCAGGTTGGCGAAGGTGGCGCAGTCGGACACCACGCGCGCGAACGCGACCTGGCGGTCGCCGAGGAAGCCGCCGAAACACAGCGAGTGGGCGATCGATTTTTCGACGACTGCCAGGGGAATGCCCTGGGCCCAGGTGCTGTGCTCGGACAAGAACCGATGCACGAACCCCACGTCGATGCGTGCGCGCTCCGAGCTGATGCTTAATTCGTTCATGCCCCCGCCTCTGCAGAGGATCGCCGCAGCGACCCGATGACCGGACATTTTGCCGCAACGGCCGCATCCTGGGCTCTATTGCGGATACGAAACCCCGACGAGCGCCACGCCCCGGACACCGGGACGGGCACGGCGCCACTTGTGATGGCCGTCCAGTTTTGTGCTAGAGTGAGTCCCGATCCAGACAGAGCCCCGCCATGAGCAAAGCCGCCAAGAAGCCCTCGCCGGCCAAGCCGCTCCCCAAGCCGGCCGGCCGCGCGCAATCGAGCGTCCACGAAAGCAAGCTGGGCCTGCAGGAATCGCAGGCCTACCCGGCCTCGCAGCGCCCGCGCGGCCTGTCGGTGAAGGAACCTGCGCTGGAAGTCCATGGCGCGCCCGCCACGCTCAAGGGCTACGTCAGTTATCTGCGCTCGGCCACGCCGCTGCAACGCGTGGCGGCCGAACGCCAGGGCGTGCCGGCCCAGGTCGTCAAGCACATGGCCGCGAGCATGGAACTGCCGGCGGTGCGCATGTTCAACATCCTCGGCATCGCCAAGGCCACCGCCGAAAGCAAGGCCGCGCAGCAGGCGCGCATCGCCGGCGCCAGCGGCCAGGCCGCGCTCGGCATCATGCGCCTGCTCGGCATCACCGAGGCCATCGTCGATGCGAGCACCGCCGAAGGCGCGCGCGGCTTCGATGCGGCCAAGTGGCTGGGGCGCTGGATCGAGCAGCCGCAGCCGGCGCTCGGCGGCCGCAAGCCGGCCGACCTGCTCGACACCCCGACCGGTTTCGATGTTGTCGCGCGCTTGCTCGGCTCGCTCGAAAGCGGCTCCTACCAGTGACGCCCGGCGCAGCCGCAAGGACGAGGCCGGGCTCATGAAACTCTGGCGCATCGCCACGGAAACCCGCGCCTATCGTGCCGACGATCTCAGCGGCGCCGGCGCGGCGGCGCGTCCGGGGCGCTGGAACGACGACGGCCAGCGCGTGCTCTACACCGCCACCTCGCTGGCGCTGGCGGCGCTGGAAACCGCGGCCTATGTCGACGCGCACGGCCTGCCCTTGAACCGGCACGTGGTGTCGATCGAGGTGCCCGCCGCGGTGTGGAAGGCGCGCCTGCAGTTGTCGCCGCAGGAATTGCCCGGCGCCTGGGACGCGGTGCCGGCCGGCATGGCCAGCGTGCGGGTGGGTTCGCAATGGCTGGCGAGCCAGGCCTCGGCGATCCTGCTGGTGCCGTCGGTGATCGTGCCGGAGGAATACAACGCCCTGATCAATCCCGAACACCGCGACGCGAAGAAGCTGCGCGCGACCACCGGCCGGCGCTTCCACTACAACGTGTTGTTCCGGGTGGCCTGAGCCGCCTGCCTGCGACGCGGCCCTGCGCGATCCTGGCGCGGCCGCCCTGCCCGCGCCAGGCCGTCCATGGCCCCTGCGCCGTCCTTGTCGGCGCATCCCTGCGCCCTCGCCGGCGTGTCCTTCGCCGCTCAGCCCCGCGCCGCTTCCATGCGCTCGAAGGTCCCGTCCTGATGGAACAGCGGTCCGAACCACGGGTGCACGACATCGATCGTGACTTCGAAATGCGCTGCGTCGAGGTCTCTATGCACTAGAACGAAGCGGCCCGGCCAGAACGGCCGCGGCAGCGGCAAACGCAGGCCGCGCCAGTGCAGGAAGAATCCCTGATCGACGAATACCAGCCGGTTCGGCAGCACTTCCAGGCGCACGCGCATGCCCAGGCCGCCGCCGAAATGCTCGAGCAATTCGCCTTTTTCGCCGAGGATCATGCGAGAGCGGAAACTGAACACCTCGTCGATGAAGTGATAGGTGCGGGTCTTGATCCAGCCCAGGCCGTTGCGCACGGGCTGCACGTCGAAACGGAACGGCACCTCGTCGGCGTTGTGGTGCGGCAGCACGCGCGCGTAACGGATCAGTCGCGCGAACAGACCGCCCAGCCGGGTGCAGCGCACCTGATGCATGTTGCCGACGTATTCGGCCTGGGTTTCGCCGTCGCCGAGGGTGAAGCGCGCCTGGATATGCGGATGCAGCAGCTTCCAGCGCGCGCCGAGCGCGGCGCGCAGCAACGCGGCGAGATCGGCCGAGGCCTCGGGGAAACGCGTTTCGCCGCGCGAACCGGCAAGGCCACGGTCGCCCGCCGGGGCTGCGCTCACCGAGGCTGCGTTGGCGTGCGGCGTCGAAGGCAGCGGGCCGGTGCCGGCCGAATCGAGACCGGCGGGCTTAAAGCAGGCCGGAATGGATGCGGCCGGCTTCATTCCGACCGGATTCAACAGTTCCATGTTGTTCCCCTGGGTGTTCGTCACCCGAATGAGTAGAACGGCAAGCGCGCTCGCGACCGGCGCTCAATGCGCTGTCCAGGTCGCGATGCAGGAAGCGGTAGCGCTGATCGAGCAGCCGGCGCGGTTCGACCTTCGGGCCGTCGAGCAGCATCATCGACATTTCGCCGAGCGCGAGCCGAAGCGGCCAGGCCGGCACGCGCAGCCAGGCCGGGCGATGCAGATTGCGCGCCAGTGCGCGAGTGAACTCGGCCTGGCTGCAGCCGCCCGGCGCGACCAGGTTGTAGGGGCCGCGGATGCCGGCATGCTCGACGGCTTGTTCGACGAAGCCCAGCACGTCGTCCAGGTGCACCCAGGCGAACCACTGTTTGCCGTCGCCGAGCACCGCGCCGGCGCCGAGCGAGGCCGACAGCGACAGCATCGGCAACACGCCGCCGCTGCGATGCAAAACCAGGCCCAGCCGCATCGTGACCAGACGCAGGCCCATCTCGCTGACCGGCGCGGCGGCGCGTTCCCAATCGCGGCACAGCTCGCTGGCGAAGTCGCCGGCCTGCGCCGCGGGCTCGCGCAACTCCGCGCCGCTGCGGGCGTGGGCGCCGTACAGGCCGACCGCGCTGGCCTGCAGCCACAGCGACGGCTTGCGCCGGGAACGCTCGCACCAGGCGCGCAGAGCGTGGGTGGTATCGATGCGGCTCGCGCGCAGCGCGCGCTTGCGCGCCGGCGACCAGCGCGGGCCCACCACCGGTGCGCCGGCGAGATTGACCACCACGTCGATGGCCTCGTCGTCGCGCAATTCGGCGGTGTCGGCGATGCAGCGCGCGCGCCCGCCGAAGCGCAAGGCGGCGCGGCGCGGATCGCGGCTGAGCACGGTCACCCGGTGGCCGCCTGCGAGCAAGCCTTCGACCAGGGCGCTGCCGATGAAGCCGGTGCCGCCGCTGATCAGGAACCCGGTCTGCGGCCGGTCGGCGAGCAAGGCGCGCGGCGCCGGCTCGGCGGCGTTGACCCGCGCGGCGAACCCGTCGCGCACGGCCGACAGGCCGATGCCGAGCGCCGCGGCGGTCAGCGCCCACGAGGCCCAACCGTGCGAGACCGGCACCAAGACGCTAGGCGCGCTCCAGTCCTGCGCGGTCGCCATCGCGTACACGGCGAACATCGCGCCGCCGTTGACCGCGAGAACGGTGTGCAGCACGCGCTCGGTCGGCGGCAACAGGCGGGTCGCGTCCTCGACCACGAAGTCCCACAGGGTGATACCGACTTCCACCAGCACCAGGCCCCACACCAGCGCCAGCCACAGGCCTTGCGGATGCAGCCAGGCGAACGCCAGGAACAGCGCGCCGTAGATGAAGGCGCGCGCCGAATGCAGTTTCAGCTCGAGCGCGGCGCTGCGGCGGTTGGCGAGTTTTTCCATCAGTTCGTGATGGGCGATGGTGTCGATCGCGCCGAGCACGACCTGGAGCAACAGCAAGGCGATGAAGACTCGTTGCATGATCGCGCTCCGCTCAGAAGTGGGTCGGGCAATGCCCGTTGTCGCAGCGCGGCGCAGGCTCATGGCCGGCTTCGCGATAGCCGAGCCAGCGCGACACGCGGTGACGGTTCGGTGCGATCCAGCGGTAGGCGCGCGCGGCCATGCGCCCCGCTCCGGGTACGCGCAGCGGCCAGGTCAGCCAGCCCAGACCGACCGCGCGATAGGCCTCGGCGATGCCGGGCACGCCGATCCGCCATTCGCCGTTCGGCAGGCGCACGTGCAAGGCGTTGCGCAGCGCCTCCAGTTCGAAACCCCACTGCGCGGCATCGAACTGCGGCGCGGCGATGTCGACCAGTTGCAGCCGGCCGCGGCGGTCGTGAGCCTTGAGCCGGTGCATCTCGGTCCGGCACAGCGGACAGGCGTGGTCGTACAGGGCGATGACGGCGTGCGGGACGGGATCGTGCTTGCTCATAGCCTGCTCCTACAGTTATTTCGGTAATTAGAGAAATTACTGGGCAAAAAAACACTCAGGACGGGTCGTCTCCGGCGCCTGCACGGCCGGCCCGCGCACGGCCGGCTTCGGGCTGGCTTGGTTCGGGCTGGCTTGGTTCGGGCTGGCCTGGGTCGGGACGGGCTTCGAGGTCGTCGGCCGCCTCGGCATAGGGCTCGACCGGCGGCGCTTGCGGCGGCGGGAGCGGCTTGACCGGGCCGCGCACGTACTGCTGGATGCGCGCGCCCATCTTGAGCAGCTTGATCAGGGTCTTGGGGTCGAGCCGGTTCATCTCGTCGATCCAACTCGTGCCGGTCTCCATGAAGTCCAACACCTCGCGCATGCGCTCCAGGGTGCGCTGGTCGCGCGGATCGCTCGGGGCGGCGGCGCTGTCGAGCACCGAGCTGCGCAGCATGCTCAGGGTCGGCTCGATCTCGCGCCGGCGGCGCTCCTGGACCACGGCGCGGAAGATGTCCCAGACGTCCTTGTAGGTCTCGAAGTGGTCGCGGCGGTCGCCCAGCACGTGGGTGACGCGGGCCAGGTTCCAGCCCTGCAGCTCCTTGAGGCTGGTGCTGACGTTGGAACGCGCCAGGCTCAGGGTCTCGCAGATCTCGTCGGCGGTGATCGCACGCTCGGACAGGAACAGCAGCGCGTGGATCTGGGCGACGGTGCGGTTGACGCCCCAGCGGCTGCCCATCTCACCCCAGTGGAGGATGAATTTCTCTTGGAGCGGGCTGAGCTGCATGGGGTTTCTCTTATTTCTGTTTAGACAGAAATTAAAGAACGATCCGGCCGGCGTCAATCTCCGTTCGTCGGGTCGTCGCCGCGTTCGCTGTAGGAGCGGCGTAAGCCGCGACGCGCCGCCGCAGCAACGACGCTATTGCAATGCCGCGGTCGCGACTCACGTCGCTCCTACAAGGGATAGCTGCGCAGGCCCGGCCGCTTCACTTGCCTCTCGGCTTGTGCAGAAGCGATGTAAGTCGCGCTGGAAGCCCGAATACGCAGGCCCTCGGATCATTCCGAAGCCAGGCAACTTTCGGCCGGCGCGATCTCCAGCCCCCAGGTCGCGGCTCGCACCCCTCCTACCCCGGAGCCCAAAGCACGCAGCATCGGTCTCACCCTGCGCGACCGGTCCGACACAGGCTCGCGCTGCGAGCCGCACCATCCGTCGGCCGCTTCGATCAAGTCTTACCGGCTTGCCCATTTGTTACTAAGATTAGTACATGAGCCTGACCGACACCCGCCGCGCCCTCCTCGCCTACCTGCGCGAGCGCATCGCCGCCGATGGCTTGCCGCCGTCGCAGCAGGAGATCGCCGCGCACTTCGGCTTCCGCCAGAACCGCTCGGCCGGCTACCACCTGCAGGCGCTGCAGGCCGAGGGGCTGATCGAGCTGCTGCCGGGCCGCGCCCGCGGCATCCGCCTGGTCCACGAGGCCGGCCTCGACGGCGAGTTCGGCGCGCACGGCTTAGACGACGGCGCCTCGCACGCTCCGGCCGCTCACGATCCGCGCCTGTCGCTGCCGGTCCTCGGCCGGGTCGCCGCCGGCGCGCCGATCGGCGCCGCCGCCGAAGTCGAGAGCCATGTGCTCATCGACCGCCTGCTGTTCTCGCCGCGCCCGGACTATCTGCTGCGGGTCAAGGGCGATTCGATGCGCGAGGACGGCATCCTCGACGGCGACCTGGTCGCCGTGCACCGCACCCGCGACGCCGCCAACGGCCAGACCGTGGTCGCGCGCATCGGCGAGGAAATCACCATCAAGCGCCTGAAGATCACCGCCGACGGCATCGAGCTGCTGCCGCGCAATCCCGACTACGCGCCGATCGTGATCGCCGCCGACGCCGACTTCGCGATCGAAGGCATCTACTGCGGCCTGGTACGCCGGGCCTGAGCGCGGCCATGAGCCACATCGTCGCGCTCGACCGTTTGATCGACACCCGCCAGGTCTGGCGCGGGCAGTCGGCGAACCTGGCGCCCTCCTCGCAATCCACCGGCCACGCCGCGCTCGACGCCGCGCTGCCGACCGGCGGCTGGCCCGAGGCGGCGCTGAGCGAGTTGCTGCTGCCGGCCAACGGCGTCGGCGAGCTGGAACTGCTGTGGCCGGCGCTGGCGCGGCTGTCGCAGGACGATGCCCTGCACGGCGGCCGCATGATCGTGCTGGTCGATCCGCCTTTCGTGCCGTATGCGCCGGCCTGGCGCGATGCCGGGGTGGCGCCGGCGCGCTTGCAATGGATCCGCGCCCAGCACCGCGACGCCTTGTGGGCGACCGAGCAATGCCTGCGCTCGGGCGCCTGTGCCGCGGTGCTGTGCTGGCCGCAGCGCGCCGACGACCGCGCGCTGCGCCGGCTGCAGGTCGCGGCCGAGACCGGGCAATGCCTGGGCTTCGCCCTGCGCGACAGCCGCGCCGCGTTGAACCCCTCGCCGGCGGCCTTGCGCATCGCCATCGACACCGCGCCGCGGCAATTGCGCGTGCTCAAGTGTCGCGGCGGCAATGCGCCGACCCGGCCGATCGCGTTCGCGCATCGCACGCGCGAAGCCGCGATCGAGGCCGTGGCGGCCGCGCGCATCGAAGCGCTCCGCGACGACCGCGAATCCAGCCTCGGCGAATCCGTCGTGGTGCAGCCGATCCGCCCCGGCGCGCAGCCGGGCCCCGGCACGGGACAGGACCCGTCGCCGCCGGCGCGTCCCGCGCCGGTCCTGAACCTGCGCCCGCGTTGAGCCGGCCGCGATGCGCTGGGCCTGCCTGCTCTTGCCGCAACTGGCGCTGGACGTGGTCCTGCGCGGGCACGCCGAACCCGAGCGTGCGCTGGTCCTGGTCGACGGCCCGCAGGCGCGACGGCGCCTGTATGCGGTCAACGCCGGCGCGCGCGCGCTCGGCCTGAAACCGGGCATGCCGCTGATCGCCGCGCAGGCGATCGCCGACGGTTTCCAGACCGTCGACCACGCCCCGCAAGCGGCCGAACAGGCGCGCCAATTGCTCGCCGCCTGGGCCTACCGCTACAGCTCGCAGGTCAGCACCGTGTTCGCGCATGCGATCGTGCTCGAAGTCGGCCGCAGCCGGCGTTTGTTCGGGCCCTGGCCGCAGTTGCGCGAACGCCTGACCCAGGAATTGCGCGAGCTCGGCTTCCGCCACCGCATCGCCGCCGCGCCGAACCCGCATGCCGCGCGTGTGCTGAGCAACATCGCAGACGGTCTGTGCTGCGACGAAGACCGGCTCGATGCGATGCTGGCGAAGTTGCCGATCGAACGTTGCGGCTTCGACGCCGACACGGTCGAAGCCTTGCAGCGCATGGGCCTGCGCAAACTCGGCGCGGTCTATGCCCTGCCGCGCGCGCCGCTGGCGCGGCGTTTCGGCCAGGAGGTGCTGACTCGCCTGGACGCCTTGCGCGGCGCGGCCGCGCCGCCGCTGACCTATTTCCAGCCGCCGGACGCCTTCGACGCGCGCATCGAGCTCGGCCACGAGGTCGAATCCAGCCTGGCGCTGTTGTTTCCGCTGCGCCGGCTCACCGCCGACCTGTCGGCGTATCTGTCCGGCCGCGATGGCGGCGTCGAACGCTTCAAGCTGATCCTCGAACACGAGCGCCACGCCCACCATCGCAGCCATCCGCCGAGCGAGATCGCGGTCGGCCTGCTGGCGCCGGAACGCGATGCCACGATGCTGTTCGAACTCGCCCGCGGGCGTTTGCAGCAGGCGCAGTTGCCGGCCGCAGTGGTCGGTCTGCGCCTGCTCGCCGAGGCCTTGCCGCCGTTCGTGCCGGCGCGCCGCGACCTGTTCGACACCCGTCCGCAACAGGCGCTGCCGTGGACGCAGCTGCGCGAACGCCTGCGCGCGCGGCTCGGCGACGACGGCGTACAAGGCCTGGCGCCGCAGGCCGACCATCGCCCCGAGCGCGCCTGG